>JANXSS010000166.1 GCA_025356535.1 Herminiimonas sp. | reverse complement strand
GAAAACTCCACGTCGGAAAAGCTGGTTTGTTTCATCATGAAAGCTCGAAAAAACTCGGTACACAATTGTAACGGCACAGCAGATGGGACGGCGCAAGCTCAGCAATAAATCAGCGGTTCCTTAATGATCGGCGAAGGGATTTTCAAGCTTCAGATCCTAGATGAAATTGCCGATGGCGAAATCGAAACACGGCGCCGTCGTAGAGAAAGCATCGACGACTTGGAAATCCGTCTTGCCTACCAGGTTGGCCTACGTGAACGGCTGAATCTGCCAGCCGTTGCCGAATCGATGAACCATGCACGATGCGCCAACCTTTCCCCTGTCAATCTGAGCGCTGCGGAAAACATCGTCAGGGAGCGACTCGGCAACAGTGAATCGGTGGCGTTCCTGGTGCAGTGGGCGCCATGGCAGCGTGCACTGGAGCGTGCCGACAGCGACGGTTCGTACGTGCGTGCGCGCCGCTTGCATCAGTTGGAGCGCGACGCACTGTCGATTCAACCGGCCCGAACCACCGAGGGTGAGTGGCTCGCGGAACTCGGCGAGCTGCAGCAACGCCAGGCGCAGGAGATCAACAGGATCACGACGCGGTTGACCCGCGAGCTGCTCGACCCGGCCTGAGCATCGTCGGCAATGCAGCGGCTCGACAGAATGCAGGCAATGCAACGCGTGCTCGGCGGCGACTGACAGTTGTAATCGACAGGCGTGCCAGCTTGACGATGACGATTCGCGGCATCGCACCGACAAAGCGCATGCGGCCCAGGCGGACCAGTCGTGGCGGCGAAGCGAGAGCCGGCCCTGGAAGTTGTATTGAAGTAACAAACTTCGCTCATTTACTTTCCCCTTCCGGCGTTTCATCGCCCGGCGCCCTTACGATCGAACGCGTGCCCATGGTTTCACCACTGGCGTGAAGCATGCAAAATCGCCGGCATTGCGCTGCCCGGCATTCTTTTCACCGGCGCCGTAGCGACCTGCAAACGCGTTCAGGAATTCACGATGACCAGCAAAATTTCACGCTCACTTTCGCACGTCGGTATCGGCGCCAAGCTTTCGCTTGCGATCTTCCTGACGGTCGGGACGGTCTTTGCATTGTTTGTCCTGATCATCAGCACAATCCTTGCAAAGTCGGTCGAAAGCAGTGCCAATACCGAAGTTGCCGAAAAAACTGCGCTGATCGTCACGATGGTCGGGAGCGTCGATCGTGACTTGCGGGCGCGCCTTGACGAGAGTTCGAAAATCTTTGCCAAGGGATTGCCGAAAGGTGGCTTTGCCCTGGACGCCACCCGTGTCGAGATCGCCGGCAGATCGGTGCCCAACATGACGCTTGCGGGCAAGCCCGTCGGCCTCGACTTCACGGACCCCGACCACTTCGGCGCCAGCACCGGTGCGGTTGCAACGCTGTTGGTAAAAGACGGCGACGACTTTGTCCGGGTGGCGACATCGGTGGTCAACGACAAAGGCGCCCGCGCAGTCGGTAGCGCACTCGACCATGCACATCCGGCATACCAGGCGGTGCTGCAGGGCCAGAGCTATGTCGGTCCTGCGACGCTGTTCGGCCGCCAGTACCTGACCCGCTACGATCCGCTCAAGGACGGCTCCGGGAAACTGATCGGCCTGTCTTTCGTCGGCCTCGATTACACCAGTCTGGCAACGAGCCTGAAGAACGCGATCCGCGCACTGAAAATCGGCAAGACCGGCTACTTCTACGTTCTGGATGCGCGGCCCGGTCCGACCCTTGGAACGCTGATCGTCCATCCTGCAGCCGAAGGCACGAATATCCTGACCAGCAAGGACAATGATGGCCGCCAATTCATCAAGGAAATCCTGGAGCGCAAGAACGGCCTGATCCGCTATCCCCGGCTCAACAAGAATCTTGGCGAAACAGCCGCGCGCGACAAGGTGGTGGCCTATTCTTATCTGGAAAACTGGGACTGGGTCGTCGCCGGCGGCACCTATGTCGATGAATACACGGTTGAGGTGCGCCAGTTGCGCGACCTGTACATGTTGTCAGGTATTGCGCTCGTGATCGTGATCTCCGCCTTCCTGTATTTCCTGCTATGCAAGATGGTGACCCGCCCCCCTGGCGCTCGTTACCACGGCAGCCGAGGCGCTGGCTGAGAATGACTTGCGCATGGCGCTTCAGACCGACCGCAACGATGAAATCGGCGGCCTGATGCGGTCGATGAACCGCATCGGCAGCAGCCTTGCAAGCGTCGTCACAAATGTCCGGCGTGGCGCCGAGACGGTTGCCAGTGCCAGTCGCGAAATTGCGCATGGCAACAGCGATCTGTCGGTGCGCACCGAAGAGCAGGCCGCCGCGCTGGAAAAGACCGCGGCATCCGTCGAAGAGCTGACCTCGACGGTAAAACAGAACGCCGACAATTCCCGGCAAGCCAACCAGCTTGCAATCGACGCTTCGAACGCCGCCGGCGCGGGTGGCGCGATCGTGGCAAGCGTCGTCGAGACCATGGCAGCGATCAACGAATCGGCACGACGCATTGCCGACATCACCAGCGTCATCGATGGCATCGCATTCCAGACGAACATTCTGGCGCTCAATGCCGCGGTCGAAGCAGCACGTGCGGGCGAACAGGGTCGCGGCTTTGCCGTCGTTGCCGCCGAGGTGCGAAGTCTTGCCCAGCGTTCGGCCACGGCAGCGGGCGAAATCAAGGTCCTGATCGGCAATTCGGTCGACAAGGTCACGACCGGTTCGATACTGGTCGATCGTACCGGCGTGACCATGAAGGAAATCGTCGAACGCATTGCGCAGGTGACGACGATCATGGCGGAAATTTCAGCGGCCTCGGTGGAACAGACCGCCGGCATCGAGGAAGTCAATCGCGCCATCACCGACATCGACAGCACCACCCAACAGAACGCCGCGCTGGTGGAAGAGGCCGCCGCCGCCTCCGAGGCAATGACCGATCAGGCGACCGCCCTGCAGAACATGGTCAGTGTGTTCAGGATCGACGAAGGACCGGCACGGTTGCCGGTCTGAGAACATCGCACCCGGTGCATGGGCGCGCCGGGTCCACTGCAGCGCCTGCCCGGGCGCTGCGGCACCGGGCCTGCGCGCCTACTTTGCGCGATAGATCGCGCAGAGCTTGTGACCATCGGGATCGAGTACATAGGACAGGTACATCGCCCCCATGCTGCCTTCGCGCAGACCCGGCGGATTTTCGATCGACTTGCCGCCGTTTGCGACCGCGACATCGTGAAATGCATAGACCTGCTCGGGCGTGCTGCACTTGAAGCCGATGGTGGCGCCGTTTGCGCTGCTGGCTTCCTGGCCGTTGATCGGTTCGGTGACGCAGAAAGTGCTTCCGGCATGCCGGTAGAAGAGTCGCACGTGGCCGGAATCGGCCTGGTGGCGCATCGGTTCGCCTGCTTCGAGCGTTGCAAGCACGGCGTCGTAGAAGCGCTTCGAACGTTCGATGTCGTTCGAACCGACCATGATGTGACTGAACATGTTTTTTTCCTTTTTATCCCTGGGGTGATACCTGCGCCGGCTGTCGACAGTCGGCGCAACTTCTCGAAACCTGTCCGAGTTTTTGATCATGGCACATTCCGGCGAACTAAACAAAATTCCGCAGTGACGCGGCACCGCGATCGCGGCCAGGGTCATGGGCCCGTCACGGCGCGTTGCTGCATGCCGGTTGTCGACGACGTCGCCGGGCCTGTCCGCCAAGGGCCACATGAATTCGACACCGGGCGCGATCCTGCACAGTGGCCCGGCCCGGGCGACATGGCGCTCAAGGCGCGCCGGGCGGTGACCGGCCTTGCAGATGAAATGGCCGGCTACAGGCAAAAAGCCTACGACGATTGCATGGATCAGCAGCACGCCTACGACAAGGCAGTGGCTGCCTCCCGATCGGTTGCAAACACCCTGCCGTCGCCTAAGTTTTCGAGAATCGTCGTTCTGCACAACACCTCTGCAACCTGCTTCTTGATGCCGGAAAAGCTCAGCGACACACCGCTCTCGTGCAGGTTTGCATGCAGCTGGCGCAGCATTTCAACGCCGGTGGCGTCGATGTCGTTTGCCGCGCTCAGGCACAGCAGCACCGTGCGCAGGCCCGGCCGGCCGGCGACGCGGTCGGTCACGAAGCGCTCCAGCACCGGCGCCGTGATGTAGGTGATCGCCGCATCCATGCGCACGGCCATCACCTGCGGCGCGATCGATGCGAGCGCATGGACGCTGCAGTCGCGCAGCGTGCCGTCGGCATGCAGGCCGACCTCGATGATGCGCGGCCGCGCGCGCCGGTACAGGTAGCACATCAGCGACAGGAAAAAGCCGGCAAAGACGCCCCAGTGCAGGTACGGCACCGACATCAGCGTGACGGCAAAGGTCAGCAGCGCCAGCGCGCCGTCGATGCGCGAAAGACGGTAAAGCCGCACGAACACGGCAAGGTCGAGCAGGCCGATGACCGGCACGATGATGATTGCGGCCAGCACCGCACGCGGCAGGTAGTACAGCAGCGGCGTTGCCCAGAGCAGGCAGGCGACGACGCAGGCGCAGGCAAACAGGGTCGACCAGCCGGTTTTTGCGCCGACATACAGATTCAAGGCCGAACGCGAGAACGAGCCGCTGACCGGAAAGCCGCCGCACAGGCCGCTGGCGATCTTGGCTAGGCCTTGCCCGATCAGCTCCTGGTTCTCGTCCCAGCGCTGGCCGCACTTGCGCGAGAGCGTGCGGCAGCTCGACATCGCTTCGGTAAAGCTGATCAGGGCAATGATCATCGCCGCCGGCAGCAAGGCCCGGTGCTGCACCAGGTCGAGCGCAGGCGGCAGGTGCATCGACGGCAGGCCGCGCGGCACCACGCCGACCACATCGGCGAGGTTGCGGGCGAGGCCCATCCACACGCTCGCAGCGATGCCGGCCGCGCACACGATCAGCACGCCTGGCAGGCGTGGCGCCAAGCGCTTTTGCACGATCAGGAACACGAGTGCGCCCAGGCCGAAAGCGGCGACGCTTGCCATCCTCTGCGGGTCGTCATGCAGGAGCGTGCCGGCATTGCCGAGCCAGGCGGCGTCGAGCCGCGTCGGCAGGCCGAGCAGCGCAGGCACCTGCGAGACGATGATGATCACGGCGGCGGCATTGATGAAGCCCGAGATGACCGGCAGCGAGACGAAATTGGCGATGGCGCCCAGCCTGAAGGCGCCGAGCAGAAGCTGCATGAGACCGGCATAGACCGCAAGCCAGATTGCCATCTGCACCCAGAGCGCGCTGCCGACCTGCGCCAGCGGCTGGATCGATGCGAAGGTCAGCAGGCTCGTCAGGGCGACCGGGCCGACTGCAAGCAGCGACGAGGATCCCCACAGGATGCCGACCAGCGCCGGCAGGAGTGCTGCATACAGGCCGGTTTCGGGCGGCATGCCGGCCAGCGTGGCGTAGGCGAGCGACTGCGGAATCAGCACCAACCCGACGCTCAACCCCGCCCAGGCATCCTTTGCCAGCGCCGCGCGGGTTA
This sequence comes from Herminiimonas sp., assembly GCA_025356535.1. Lineage (GTDB taxonomy): Bacteria > Pseudomonadota > Gammaproteobacteria > Burkholderiales > Burkholderiaceae_D > JANXSS01. The sequence continues at coordinate 9,875 of JANXSS010000166.1, read as the reverse complement.
GCCGCGGCCAGGCGAGAAATGGAAAAAACCGTTGCCAGCGCATGGAGGTCGTTTGCTAGGAAATGAGAAAACTGAAGCCGTGCCTGGCAAAGCCAAGCGACTCATAGAATGCATGCGCGTCGGCGCGCTCGAGGTGGCTCGACAACGCCATCTTGTAGCAGTCCGCCTCCTTGCACAGCTGCATGGCGAAGGTCATCATATCCTGTCCCACGCCGCTGCGGCGTTCGGTGCTGCGCACCACCACATCCTCGACCACGCCGAATGGCCGCCCGCCATGCGCCAGCGTGCCGGCAATCAGCAGGGCGAAGGTGCCGACTGCCACGCCTGCACGCTCCGCAATGTAGACCCGGAAATCCGGATAGGCGGCGTAGCCGGCAAACGCCGCCGCTGCCGCCGGCAACGACAGTTCGCGCGCCGGCCCGAACTCGAGCAGCCGGTAGAAATCCAGCAGCAGCGCGACATCCTCTACGCATGCCTGCCGCATCGACAACGCCGTCGCACTATGCATGGACCTCTCCTGTGAAGACGGCTATTTCAGATGCAGTACCCGCTCGGCATAGGCAAACATGACGTTGTCAATGACGTCGTCGTGAAAGCCCAGCTCGCGATAGTCCTGGATCGATTGCGCCATGGCCCGGAACGGATAGGAACTGCCGAAGAGCAGCTGATCCTTCATGAAGCCGTTCGCCGCTTCCACATACAGCTTTCCGCCCGGCAGAAAGATGTACATGTCGGGCACGATGCAGACGTTCTCATAACGGAAGGCCACGCCGATGATCTCGTTCACGTAGGGATAGAAGCCGTGATAGCAGATGATCGACAGGTTCGGAAAGGCGCGCGCGACGCGGCCGATCGCGGCCGGATCGTTGAAGGTGAAATTGGGCGTGGTCGGGCCCGACATCAGGCTCACCGGCACCTTGAGCTTGCTGCAGACTTCATAGACCGGAAAGAACAGCGGATCGTCGGCATGCATCGGCACGCTGTTAAAGCCGGGCTCCAGATTGATGCCTTTGAGTCCCAGCTCCTTGATCGCATGTTCGACTGCGTCGGCCGAGCCCTGGCTGCCCAGCGCATGCGGGTCGACCGAGCCCATGCCGATCAGCTCCTTGTGCTTGCTGGTGAGCTTGTGGATTTCCGCATTGGTGTGACGGATGCCCGGTATGTCGCGTCCGACGATGACGGCGGCGCGAATGCCGCATTCACGGATCTCGGCGACGAAGCTTTTGGCGGTCTTGGAGCGGGTGAAGTGCTCGTCGTCCTTGGAGCCGACGCGGCGGTTGAGCCACTTGACGACATCGTATTCCTTGGTGCCGGGGGTGGCGCCATAAAAATCATGCAGGAACGATGGACGACTACGCATGTCGATGATTTCAGCTGCCATTTCAATTCTCCAGAGTTGGACTTCAAAAGCGCCGTCGGCGGGTCGTTGAACCCGGACGGCACAAGGCAAAACAGGTGGTCAGTGGACTTCGTCTGCCTTGTTCGAACGCTTCGCATACGCATTGACGAAATCGGCGGCGGCCTTGCTGCCACCGGCAAACGACTTCATCGCTTCTTCATGCAACAGCGACAGCGCCTGCATCTTGATTTCGTTGGCGCGCTCGCTTTCGAAAATGGTGGAGAGCTTGCGCGGGCGCGGCAGGTCGACCTCGATCGTGGCGCGCACCCGTGTCGGCACGTTCGTCATGATCAAAAGGCGGTCGGCCAGGAAGATCGCTTCGTCGATGTCGGTGGTGACGAAAAAATTGGTCCGGTGGGATTCCTCGAACAAGCCGGCGTAGTACTCCCACATGAGTTCCTTGGACATCGCGTCGAGGCCCCGGAACGGCTCGTCCAGGATCATCACTTCGGGATCGTTGATCATGGCGCGCGCCAGTTCGGCCCGGCGCTGCATGCCGCCGGAGAGCTGGGGCGGGAACTTGTTGCGGAATGCCTTGAGACCCACTTTCTCGAGCAGGAACTCGGCCTGGGCGCGGGCGGCGGGCGTGTCCTCGCCGCGGGCGCGCGGGCCGTACATGATGTTGTCGTAGGTCGTCATCCACGGGAACAATGCCGACTCCTGGAAGACCACCAGGCGGTCCCGCCCGGGGCCGGTGATCGGCTTGCCGTTCAGCTTGATGCTGCCCGAGGTCGGCTTTTCAAAACCGGCCAAAAGGCGGATCAACGTGCTCTTGCCGCAGCCGGAAGGCCCGATCATCACGGTGAGCTTGTTGCGCTCGATGGCAAACGAGCAGTCCTGCACCACTTCCTTGGTGAACAGGCCGGCGCCGTAGGATTTGCTGACACCGGAGACCACGATTTCGCCGGCCACGGTGCTGGACTTCGGTGTGGCGTGCGCAGACGTTGCATGTAGGTCGGTCATTTTCTGTCCTTAACGTTTTTTCATCCACGGCGTGCAGAAGCCGCCGAGCGAGCGCAGCACCTCGCTGCAGATGTAGCCGGCGATGCCGATGCTGATCATGCCGACGACGATCTGCTCGTAGGAGCCGCCGACATACGAGTTCCAGATGAAGAAGCCGAGGCCGCCGCCGGAGCCGCCGCTCTGGCTGCCGCCACCCGAAATCATCTCGGCGGCCACCACCACGTTCCAGGTGATGCCCATGCCGACCGACGAGCCGACCACGATCGAGGGCAGCGTCGCCGGCAGCACGATGCGGCGGAAGATGTCCCACTGCGACGACCCCATGGCCTGGGCCGACTGGAAGTAGCGGATGTCGATCGAGCGTGCGCCGCCGACGACGTTGATGACGACGGTAAAGAACGCACCGAGGAAGGTCACGAAGGCAATCGACAGTTCCTGCGTCGGCCAGAAGATGATCGACACCGGCACCCATGCCAGGGGCGGAATCGGCCGCAGGATTTCAAACGACGGAAAGGCGATGCCGTTGAAGGTCTTGCTGACCGCCATGAGCAGGCCAAGCGGAATGCCCACCAGCATGGCGGCGACGAAGCCGGCCAGCACGCGACCGAAGCTTAAGTACCAGCTCTGCCAGTAACCGGCGTCGCCGAGCAGGCCGACCCATACCCGCAGGACCGCGGTCGGCGCCGGTATCTGGCCGATCCAGGGCATGGCCACGCCGGTCCACTGCTTGGAGCGGGCGCCGATTTCCCACAGGATCAGGAACAAGACGATCGAGATCGCCGCGCGCAGGTTCGACCTGCTCAGGAGGCTCTTTTCCAGGCGGCGCATCGCACTGCGCCGGGCGGGCGCGGCCCGGGGTTTTTCGATGGGAGTTGCAATAGCCATGGCAGTCCTACCCTTCCTTTTCGCCGGCAGCAAAGGATTTCCTTGCTTCCTCGTGCACCACTTCGGTCGTCTCGTCCATTAACTGGCGAAAACGCGGGCTTGTCAGTACGCTGTAGTCGCGTGGATGCGGAATGTCCACGGTCAGGATCTTCTTTGGCCGGCACGGGCGCGAGGTCATGATCACGAGCCGGTGGCCGAGGAAGATCGCTTCTTCCAGGTCGTGCGTGATGAAGAAGATCGTCACGCGGTTCTTGTAATAGATCTCCAGCAGGGCTTCATGCATGACCGACTTGGTCAGCGAATCGAGCGCGCGGTAGGGCTCGTCGAACAGCAGCACCTTGGGATCGTTCATCAACGCGCGCACGATCTCGACGCGGCGCCGCAGGCCTGACGAGACTTCGCCCGGAAAATTGTCTTCCGTGCCGGAGAGACCCGCATCGGCCATCATGCTGCGGGCTTTTTCGTAGATCTCTTTTTTCGGCAGCTTGCCCTGCATGAGCGGGCCGAAGGCGACGTTTTCCAGGTTCGATTTCCAGGGAAACAACGCGCCGTTCTGGAACACGACGATGCGGTCCGAGCCCGGGTCGGCCATCGGCTTGCCGGGGCCGCAGAGCATCTGCCCGTCCATCGAGATCTTGCCGGAGGTGATGTCGTGGAAGCCGGCGATCGCATTGAGCAGCGTCGTCTTGCCGCAACCCGAGGGGCCGACGATCATGCAGATTTCGCCGGCCGGAATGTCGAGCGAGCAGTGGTCGACCGCCATCACCGAGGCGCCGTCCGGATCGTAGATCTTGACCACGTCCTCGATCAGGATCGCGCCTTTGGTCACGGCTTTCTGGGGACTGACTGTTTCAAGAACGGCACTCATCAACGACCTCCCAAGGCAAGTTCACGCACCCGCCACTGCATCATGTAATCGCCGACGATTCGCACCAGGGCACTGGTGGCATAACCGACGGCGCCGAGCGTTACCATGCCGATGACGATGGTCGGATAGCGCACCATCGTGTAGGACGTGTTGATCACATAACCGAGTCCGAACTGGCCCGACACCATTTCACCGGCCACCAGCGAGAACCAGGCCACGCCGACCGAGATCTGCAGGCCGGTGAAGATGAACGGCATGGCGCCGGGCACGATCACTTCGCGAAATACCTGCCACTGGGTCGCACCCAGGCAGCAGGCGGCGCGGCTGTAGGATTCGTCGATCGACTCGACGCCGAGCATGGTGTTCAATGCCGTGGCAAAGAAGGACGCCAGGAAGGTCAGGAAGATGACCGGCGTCTCGGTGCCGGAAAACATCAGGATCGCCAGCGGCACCCAGGCCAGGATCGGAATCGGGCGCAGCGTCTCGAAGAGCGGGAAGATGTATTCCCGGAAGCGCTTGGACCAGCCAAGGAACAACCCGAGCGGCACGCCCAGGGCCGTGGCCAGGAAAAACGCGATCGACACGCGCCGGATGCTCACCCAGATGTGCTCGTAGTATTCGGGCGTGTAAAGCGACAGGCCGTAGGTGGGGTCGCGCGCCAGCAGCTCGCGCACCACGACCGTCAAGCCCGGCATGTCCTTGAAGCGCGGCAGCTTCAGGACTTCCACCAGCAGATACCAGGAGCCGAGCAGGATGCAAAAGCCCAAGAGCATCAGGTAAGGCTTCGGGCTGCGCAGCCACTGCGATATCCGGAACATCGTCAGCGTCATGCCGGTTGCCATCTGCACCGGTGCGCTCATGGTCCGCGCATCGCTGTCCGGTACATGGCGGGCGCGGGCAATCATGGTGGCGATGCGGCTCATGACGACGTCGCCGGAGGCCGGCGTCGAATGGATCAACGTCAACAGCGCTTCGCCGTCGATACGCAGCACTTCGGTGCGCTCCAGCGATACCGTTTTCGCCATGCGGCGCGGATGGCCTTCGAGCACCGCTGCCCAGCCGAAGACGTCGCCGGTGCACATCGTCTTTTCATAGACATGCGCACCGTCGGCGTCGTGAAGCGTGTGCTGCACGCTGCCGGAAACCACGACGAAGATGTCGCGGGCGACGTCGCCGAGCTCATAGATCAAGTCGCCTCTTGCGAAAGACTGTGGCTTGGCCAGCAGTGCGATCGACGCCAGCATGTCGGCACCGATGGTCTGGAACGGCATGGTGCGTTTTAGCTGGTTGCTTATCTGATTCATGCATCCTCCTTCTTGCATTGCGCGCCGTTACGACGCGATGAATCCTGCACGCGCTGCGCCCTCGGGCGCTGCGCGTTCGTGTGCAGCGTTGTCAGTACGGTGGTAAGTTGGTGCCGCAGGCTGCTTACTTGCCCTTGTACTCCGAGTCCGGCAAGGCCTTGACCGAGCCGACCGGCGCCGTCAGGCCGCGCTGCTTGAGCACTGCCTCGGCCAGCTCCGGCATGATTGCTTCGGGGCGCAGCTTCTCGACATTGATGCTCTTGATCGAGAACAGGAAGGCGGTGGAGCTGTCGATCATCTTGCGTACATCCGGCGTAATCAGGTAAGGCAGGGTGAGCCGCGTGTCGGAGCCGCCTACATCCGCCGGATATTTTCCGTACATCGACGACCAGAGGATTTTTTCGGTGAAGCCGGTGGACTGTTCCTTGGCCATGCGGGCGACTTCGCCGGCGTTCTTCGGATCGGCGAGGAAGATCTGGGCGTCGAGTTCGGCGTTCAACCAGGCTTTGGCGATGTCGGGACGCTGCTTGATCAGGTCGTGCCGCATGACCAGATAGGCGCCATCCTTTTCATTGGCCACGTTGCCCGAGGCGATGCGCTTTGCCAGCCCTTCCTGCACCAGCCGCGATGCGGTCGGCTCCCAGACCACGGCGGCATCGAGCTTGCCGGCGCGAAAACCGCTGGTGATGACTTCGATGTTCTGGTTCAGGTAGGCCGCCGGCTTGATGTTTTCGGTCTTGAAGACGGCCTGGCCGAAGCGGTCGGCGCAGCTGCCCTTGGCAACGGCGACCTGCTTGCCGTCGAGCCATTTGACGGCTTCTTTCTGGCTGGCGAATTTCGGCGCATCCATCCGTGCCAGGAAGATGTTGCATTCGTCGGTACCGACACCGAGCGTGGCGACGATGCGGATGTCGGCGACTTCCTGCTTGGTGGTGGCGACGATGCCCGGCATGTCGCCGAGATAGCCGATGTGCTGCTTGCCGGCCAACATGGCGTTGACGATCACGGCGCCCTGCAAGCCGACGGCGAACTCGACCGTCGATCCCTTGGGCAGATATTTTTCATACATCTTCTTGCCGCGCAGGATGATGCCGGACCAGGATTCGGTGTAGTACGGCTGGTAGCCGACGACCAGCTGTATCGGCTCGCCTACCTTGCCGTATTCGAGGTCGCCTGCCGCGGCAGGCGGGCTGGCAATGGCAAGCGCCATCAGGGATGCGACCATCGTGCGTTGCGTGGCCTGGATCAGCCAGTGAGTTGTACGGATCATGCCGGTCTCCTTTATCGCCGTAGCCCATCCGAAAAGGATGAAGATCGGCGTGATTTGTTTTAGGTCCTGGAACAAACTTTTTACGGCGCTTTCATCTGTTGCATTGGTCAGACTTTGCTGCATTCATTTTCCGGTCGGCGTCGTCAACTGGCGCGTGATCAGGCTGGCGAGCTTGCGCATGACGGCGTATCCCGCCGCAGGATCGGCTTCGAGTATCTGCAGGGTCTGCTCGCCGCTCAGGCGCAGCAGCACCGAATCTTCCAGGCAGACGGCCCTGGCGATACGCCGCGGCTGGCCTGCCAGCAGGGCCGCCCAGCCGAAGACTTCGCCCTTGTTCAGCACGAAGCCGGCGGCGCTGGTGCGCTCGTCGCGGCCGATCTGGAAATCCACCCGGCCGGATTCGAGGATATAGAGGTCGTCGGTGGCGTCGCCGATCTCGTAGAGGACGCTGCCGCTGGGACGCTCTTCGCGCCGGGCGATCTCGCCGAGCCGGTCGTGCGTTGCGTCCGAAATGCCTGCAAACAGCTCGGCCGCCTTCAGGGCGCTGGCCTGGACGACGAAGATTTCGCCTTCGACGACGTCGATCTGATAGCTCTCCAGCGGCGCTTCGGCTAGGCCCACGGCAGCGCCGGTGGTGATGTCCCACTGCCACAGGTGCTGATGGCAGGTCAGCACGGCACCGTCGAAGAAGCCTTCACCCAGGCACACGTCCTGGTGCGGGCAGATGCCCTGGTAGGCATAGAAGTTCGAACCGGCGTTTGCGATCAGGATCTTGCGCCCGCCCGCGACCTCGAAGGTCTTCATGCCGTCGGCCGGGATCTCGCTGGATTTGCACACATGTATCTTGCTCATGAGAGGGCCCCTAGCTGAATTTGTCGTAGCGGATGTTGTCGGTCGATACCCGCGCCATCAACAGCATGCGAATCGATGCATCCACGGCTGGCGTGGGACCGGCCAGGTAGGCGCGCACATTGCCGTAAGCGCCCAGCATGGCCCGGCCGGCGACTTCGTGCACGAAGCCTGTGTCGAAGTTCAGCAAGGGGTAGTCGGCGGCTTCCGTCGGCGTGGCGGGCGACTCGGAGAGCGCGACGGTGACGTGCAGCCGGTCGCCGCAATGCTGGCGCAGCTGCATGAACCGGTCGAGGAAAAATGCATCCTGCATCGAGCGCACGCCGAAGAACACGTGGCCGTCGTACTGCGTGAAGTAACCGTCGCTGGCCGCGCGCGCCAGGATCGACATCATGCCGGCGATGCCGCTGCCGCCGGCGATGCACAGGATGTTCTTGCCCAGGCTCGGATAGAAGGTGGCGCGACCGAGCGGGCCGTACACTTCGACCTCGGTGCCGATCCGGTTGCCGCTGAAGAGCCAGTCCGAAATCGCGCCGCCCGGTTTTTTCTTGACGACGAATTCGAGCGTCTTGCAGTGCCGCTGGTAGTTCACCATCGACCAGCCCCGAAAACCCTGCACGCCGGGCACCTGGATCAGCACGAACTGGCCGGCATCGAACTCCAGCGGCTCCCACAGTTCGATCGACAGATGCATGACGTCGTGCGTCAGTGCGGTTGCAGTCGTGATGCGCCCGCCCAGGAAGTCCGGCGTGCAGGCGCCTGCCTCCATCGTCTGCACGAAGCCCGGCACTTCGATGACGGCATCGGATGTCGCCACGCACTGGCACATCAGGAATTCGTCCGGACCCTTCAGGTATTTGTGGCCCGGCGCTTCCGGCCAGAGGTCGACGATGTCGCCCGACAGCCGTTTTGCCTTGCAGGTGCCGCAGGTGCCGCTGCCGCACTCATACGGCAGGTCGACGGCCTTGCTGAGACCGCCGTAGAGAATGTTTTCATCGACGTCGGTTTCGAAGTGATGGGCCCGATTTCTGGCATTGACCTGGATTTTCATCGTCTTGCCCGATCAGGTGTGGGGTTCAGTGTTGGTCAGAAAGGCAGGTGGGTACCGAAGCCGAGCATGCGCGTGTCGAGCCGCACGTTGCGCTTCAGGAGCAGCGGCGCGCTATCGACGAGCCGCACGACGTCGAGCATTTTTCCGACGGCGAACAGTTCGGTGGTGCCGCCGTCCTGCGTCGTCCTGAAGACCTGCAGTGCGCTGGTGACCTTGACGGTTGCGCCGTCCTCCTGCACCTCGGTCAGGCATACCGTGACGTGGCGGGTCAGCAGCGACTGGTCGCTGTTGTGCTTGGGCAGATTGGCAAACAGCGTCTTCATGCCGGCGTGGTCATGCTCCAGCCAGGTCAGGTCCTTGCGGATTTCCGGGCTGTAGGTAGTGATCGCATACTCGAATGCCGGGTCGCACAGGTTCAGGAAACCGTTGAAGTCTCGTGCATCCAATGCCATGCTGGACCTGTAGATCAGTTCTTCTATCGATTGTCTTAATTCCACGACTGCTCCCGGTTGCTCTGGTTTGATTTCAGGCTGGCTCAGACTGGCGCGACGGCCGGCTGCGCATACGGATGGCTGGCCTGGCGCCCCATGCGCTTGCTCCATTCGGCATAGAAATGGCGCATGCCGCCTTCATCATGGATCGTCATGTTTTCCTCGCGGCCGTGGATGACCCACTTGCTGTCGGTGCGCTCGCGCATGGCCAGGCCCTGGCCGTGCACGCCGAGCAGGTCTTCATGCAGGTTGCGCCCGAACGGTCCCCAGATCTGGTTGTGGTCGCGGACCCTCTCGGCGCGCTCTTCCGGCGTGTCGCTCTTCAGGCCCAGGCCACGGAATTCGATGAGCAGCTTGTTGGCGCCCAGCGGAATGGCGGTATCCATGCGCAGCACCGATGTGCGCAGGTTGTAGGTCATGCCGGGGAACAGGTCGATGAGCACCCAGCCGCCGGGCGCGAGGCCGGGCCAGCCGACGCCACGCTTCTTGCTGCCTTCATAGGCGTCGTATTTGATGGCCATCGAGCCGACCGAGGCGTGACCGTTCGGATAGCCCGTGTACTTGCGGTCGAAGTATCCCGGCTGGATCATGCCGGTGATGCGGTTGAAGTAATGCATGTAGTCGTGATAGAACTCGCTGTTGGTGTCGTGCCACAGCTTGTAGTTCGTATCGACGATCGCCTTGTGATAATGGAAGACCTCCAGCGGCATGCTGAGGTTCTCGTCGAGCATGCCCATCGAGTCGCCGATGTATTCTCTCAGCGTCGGCGCAGTGTCGTCGACGTTGACCCAGATG
>JANXSS010000151.1 GCA_025356535.1 Herminiimonas sp. | reverse complement strand
CTTGGCTTCGGATTCGACCATCAGGACGGCGGCCTCGGTACCGGCCACGACCAGGTCCAGGTGCGAGTCCTTCAACTGGCTGGTGGTCGGATTCAAGACGTACTGGCCATTGATGTAACCGACGCGGGCCGCGCCGACCGGACCGTTGAACGGTACGCCGGAGACCGACAGGGCAGCTGATGCGCCGATCATTGCGGCAATATCCGGATCGATTTCCGGATTGACCGACAGCACGTGGATGATGATCTGGACTTCGTTCAGATAGCCCTCGGGAAAGAGCGGGCGCATCGGCCGGTCGATCAGGCGCGAGGTCAGCGTTTCCTTCTCGGACGGACGGCCTTCGCGCTTGAAGAAGCCACCGGGAATACGGCCGGCTGCATAGGTTTTTTCGACGTAGTCTACGGTCAGCGGAAAGAAATCCTGGCCCGGTTTTGCATCCTTGCGTGCGACCACGGTTGCCAGCACGACGGTGTCTTCGATCGACACCAAGACGGCGCCGGAGGCCTGACGGGCGATCTCGCCGGTTTCAAGGGTGACCTGGTGCTGGCCGTACTGGAAGGTCTTGGTAACGCGGTTGAACATGATGTTTCCTTTCTGTTTTTTGCCGGCAGATTTTCAGGCGCTGTCGTCCACCTCACCACTGACGACCGCTCACATGCGAGAGGCCGTCTTGCTGCATGCCTGAATCGAATGACACAAGACGAATCAGGACATTTACCACGTACTGCCATACTGCTAAACGGTTCAAAAAAGCAAAATGCCCGCGTCAGCAAGCCGACACGGGCATTTCAACTGCAGGAAAAAATGGAAACAAGCGACAAAATTACTTGCGCAAGCCCAGTTTCTCGATCAACGAACGATAACGGGTAGCGTCCTTGCCCTTCAGGTACGACAGCAGGCTCTTGCGGCGATTGACCATCATGATCAGACCGCGACGCGAGTGGTGATCCTTCGCATGTGCCTTGAAGTGCCCGTTGAGTTCATTGATGCGCGCAGTCAGGAGTGCGACTTGCACTTCCGGCGATCCGGTATCATTCTGGCCGCGCGCATTGTCTGCGATGATTGCGGCCTTGTTTTCTTTTTCCATTGCCATGACGAGTAGTACCTTTCACAAGCGGTGTATCGAGTCTGCAACCGCAGTCGCGTACGGCCCGAAGCACCGTGAACCAACAATTGATGAAGATGGTCGAATTGACCAACTACGCATTGTATCGGAAAAACTTTGACCATTCAAACACTTGAGTCATCTATTTGCGCACGCGCACGGGCTGGCGCCGTCGTGCTGGCCGGCTTGCTGCTGGCAGGTTGCGCCAGCCTCGGCGCGCCGCGCCCCGCTGCAGGCACGCCAGAAGCCGAGGTGGTTACCCGGCTCGGCCGGCCGACCCATGTCTTCGTCAATCCGCAGGACAGCGGCCGCATCCTCGAGTACATGAACGGCCCGTTCGGCCAGACCACGTATTTTGCCAGGATCGACGCCGATGGCCGGCTGGTCAATTATGAACAGGTGCTGACGACGCAGAAATTTACCGAAATCAAAATCGGCGCCACGACGAAATTCGAAGTTGTCCGCCTCATCGGTACACCAAGCGAAACCTCGTACCTGGCGCTGCCCAAGCTTGAAGTCTGGTCCTATCCCTACAAGGAAAATCCGGTGTCGGATTCGATGATGCATGTACATTTCGACAATGCCGGCGTCGTGCAGAAACTGCAGAATGGCCCCGATCTGCGGCGCGATCCCGAGCGACGGGGCATGTTCGGCCTGGGCTTTCGCGGTCGCGACTGAGCGAAAAAAAAACCTCTTGAAATCGTTTTTTTGCACCATATTTACGGTGCATCGGAGCCCCGCTCCATTTTTCAAAGGAGAAGATCATGAATGTCGTCCTACGTAGTCGCAACGGCTTTCCGCTGTCCTTTCGTCCGACCGGCTTCGAGCATCCGCTCGAGCGTCTGGTAGAAAACATGTTCGGGGATTTCGTCAGCAATGCCGGCGCCGGCCAGGATGCGACCGCGCTGGCGCCGCGCATCGACGTGGCGGAAAATCCGCAAGCCTTCGCCATCGAGGTCGAGATGCCGGGCGTGGCAAAGGAAGACGTGCGCATTTCGGTCGAAGGCACGCGGGTGTCGCTGGAAGCGGAAGTACGGCGTAACGAGCAGAGAAAGGAAGGCGAGGCGCTGATCCACACCGAGCGCATCGTGCGCAAATACAGCCGCAGCTTCAACCTGCCGGCCGAGGTCGATGACCAGCAGGCAGAGGCACGGCTGGAAAATGGCGTGCTGCGCCTGATCCTGCCGAAAAAACAGGCATTGCAGGCGCGCCAGATCGCCGTGCAGTAACCCAACCGGCACTGCCGCCAGAGTCAAAAGCCGGGCGCAGATTGCACCCGGCTTTTTTCATTGCCATGGCCAGGCAGCCGTTGCCTTACCCTGCTCCGCCAGGCGACGGCTTTGCCTGGCAGCCCCGCCTTACAACTGCGGGCTCAGGCGTTCGGCTTTCGAATGCAGCTTGTTGAGCGCCGAGAGGTAGGCTTTTGCCGACGCGACCACGATATCGAGGTCCGAGCCGACGCCATTGACGATACGCCCGGCCTTCGACAGTCGCATCGTTACCTCGCCTTGCGACTGGGTGCCGGTGGTGATCGCGTTGACGGAAAACAGAAGCAGTTCGCAACCGCTGTCGACCTTCGACTCGATCGCGTTGACGATGGCGTCGACCGGGCCGTTGCCCTCGCCGCTACAGGACGACTCCTTGCCATCCATCGAGAAAACGACCTTTGCCTGTGGCTTCTCGCCGGTTTCGGATTGCTGCGACAGCGAGACGAAGCGGTAGAACTCGTTTTCATGTGCATGCTGTTCGTCCGATACCAGCGCCATGATGTCTTCGTCGAAGATGTCCGACTTGCGGTCGGCCAGTTCCTTGAAACGGGCAAAGGCGGCATTGACATCGGCCTCCGAGTCGAGCGTGATGCCAAGCTCTTAGCCGCTGCTTGAAGGCGTTGCGGCCCGAGAGCTTGCCGAGCACGATCTTGTTTGCTGCCCAGCCGACATCTTCTGCGCGCATGATTTCGTAGGTGTCGCGCGCCTTGAGCACGCCATCCTGATGGATGCCCGACGCATGGGCAAAGGCGTTCGCACCGACGACGGCCTTGTTCGGCTGCACTGCAAAGCCGGTGATCTGCGACACCAGTTTCGAAGTCGGCACGATCTGGGTCGCATCGATTGCGATGTCGAGGTTGAAATGGTCGCGCCGGGTGCGCAATGCCATGACGATTTCTTCGAGAGCGGTGTTGCCGGCGCGCTCGCCCAGGCCATTGATGGTGCATTCGATCTGCCGGGCGCCGCCGATCATGACACCGGCCAGTGAATTGGCAACGGCCATGCCGAGGTCGTTATGGCAGTGCACCGACCAGACGGCCTTGTCGGAATTGGGAATGCGTTCGCGCAGCGTGCGCAACATGGTGCCGTAGAGTTCAGGCACGCCGTAGCCGACCGTATCGGCAAAATTGATCGTGGTCGCACCTTCGGCAATCACGCCTTCGATCACCCGGCAGAGAAAATCCATGTCGGAGCGGCTGCCGTCTTCCGGGCTGAATTCGACGTCATCCGTGAATTGCCGGGCAAAGCGCACTGCCTGCTTGGCCTGCTCGAAGACCTGGTCCGGCGTCATGCGCAATTTCTTTTCCATGTGCAGCGCGGAGGTGGCGATGAAGGTGTGGATGCGCTTCCTCTCGGCCGGCGCCAGCGCTTCGGCGGCGCGGGAAATGTCGCGGTCGTTGGCGCGCGACAAGGAGCAGACGATCGATTCCCGGATCACGCTGGCGATTGCCCGGATCGATTCAAAGTCGCCTGGCGAGGCCGCGGCAAAACCGGCTTCGATCACGTCGACCTTCATGCGCTCGAGCTGCTTTGCAATCCGCAGTTTTTCCTCCCGCGTCATGGAGGCGCCAGGGGATTGCTCGCCATCGCGCAAGGTGGTGTCGAAAATGATCAATTTGTCGGCCATGCTGTTCTCCTGAAAAGGTCGGCTATGCGATAAAACGATTGATGAAGGGAAAATCGGGAAAACCGGATGCTGCAGGCCGCATGGTACCCGGCTGCCCTTGCATCGTCTGCAGGGGCGGCGGTACTACACGACAGGAAGGGGTGTGGTTGTCTGCGCGCTAGCGCAGCAGGGACAGTGCGCGCAGCAGCGAGCGCAGCGAACCTGGGAGCAGGTTGCGCGCAACGGCCGATGCGAAAATGAAGGGGGACGACATCATGGAAAAACTATAAGCGGATTTGCGAAAAAGCGCAACTGTTCTGAAACATGACTACTACGGCAGTGACGCCGTCTGCCGGAGCGGGCCGACTGCCGAAGGCCGCCCTGCTACTTCAGATCCGGGCTTTCGATGCGGGTCTGGATGATGCTGACCGGCTTACCCTTGAAAAGCCGCCAGAAGAACACGCCATAGCCAGACAATCCGTACAGGACGAAGAGGATGAACAGCACCTTCGGCGGATCGCTGGAGACGGCCACGAATGCCAGCACGATCAGGAAAATGGCGATGAACGGCACCGACTTGCGGAAATTGACCTGCTTGAAACTGTAGAACGGCACGTTGGTCACCATCGTCAGGCCGGCAAAGAGCGTGATCACCCAGGAGGCCCAGCTGAGGTCGGTGCCGGAAAAACGCAGGTCGTCCATCAGGTAGATGAAGCCGGCGACCAGCGCGGCGGCAGCCGGACTGGGCAAGCCCTGGAAATAGCGCTTGTCGACCACTTCGATGTTGGTATTGAAGCGCGCCAGGCGCAATGCGGCACCGGC
>JANXSS010000138.1 GCA_025356535.1 Herminiimonas sp. | reverse complement strand
ACTGGACACCAATCGGAATTGTGCACCTGAATCCCGACCGGCAGGCGGACGAAAAAACCGGCTTGCAGGCATCGCAATTCGAGTTAAAAAAAGCAGCTTGAAAAAATGGTTTAGGCGACAACTAGGTTGACAACTACCGCCCCGCCTCCTTGCGTTCGGTAATTTCGCGCATGAGCAACTGGGTGGCAAGCTCGCCTTCGAAAAGGAATGGACCGGCGACTCCCTCCACATCGATGATGGTGCCGTCGAGCCTGACCAGTTTTCCTTCGAGCAGCTGGGTCGGATGCTTTGTCTCCTTCACCTGCCGCTTGCGCTGTTGCGCGTTGGCCGGCGACTCCGGATGAATGAAATCGGCCACTTGCATGCCAACGATCTGCGCGCACGTTTCTGCGCCCAGCAACGCGGCACAGGCACGATTGGCGAATGCGACGACACCCTTGCGTTCTATGCAGATTGCATCCGGCGACAGCTCGACGATCTGCCGATAGCGCTCTTCGCTTTCGCGCAGATTTTTTTCGGATTGTGCATGTTCGATTATCTCAAGTTCCAGACAGCTATTGGCCGCTCGCTCGGTCTGAACGCGCATCTCGAGCGTGCGCTGGTATTCATTTATCCTGGCATGATTTTCCTTCAGCTTTGCACCCATCTTGTTGAATGCATCGCCCAGGACGCCTACCTCGTCGGTCGACGTGACCGGTACGGTCGCTTCATAGTTGCCAGCCGCAATTTCCTTGACGCCCTGTTTCAGGGCCTCCAGCGGTTTTGCGATCCTGGTCGCAACCTGAAGTCCGAACATCCCCGCGAATACGACGAAAACCGCACTGAAAATAAAATTACTGACAAGATCTTTCCGGACTCCCTTTAAAAGTTCGGCGTGAATTTTCGTGTATTCAAGGATCACCGCGCCGATGATCGGACTGTCGGTCCTGGCCTGGTCGGCACGCAGCGGCACCACGATCTGCTCCGCGCCCAGCGGATGCGCCGCATTGGTCTCGATGAAGGTCCGGATCTGACCATCCCGGATCGTCAACCCGACTTCGTTCTTGGGATCGTGCGCGTAAATGCTGCCGGTCTCGGATTCGTCTGCATCCGCAACGCCTCGCTTGAGCGCATCGACGATGACGACATCGCGTTGATAGAGCTGCGCAAGCCTGAAAACATAGCGCCGCAGGAATTCAGGATGATCGACGACATTGAAGATGCCGGTATAGGCAATGCTGTTGGCGACATTCCTCGCTTCAAGACGTGCCGCCGTTTGCGCCATGTTGGAATGCGTGTAGAACGCTTCCACGGCAAACACCCCCAACACGAGGGTCATCAGGACAAAAGCAAGCGAGAGTTTTTTACGAATGCTGGTGGTCGGTTTCATAGAGTCAGTGACGGACATGATTCGTGACAAGCAGGCAAAATGCCGTCGGTGCCAATCGTTGCGACACTGAACTACTTGGTTAAAAGTAACGTTGACTTATGGTATTCCTCAAATCGTGTCGGTCAAAGCTAATAATTCATTTAATCAAGCCTTCAGCCACAACGAGTGTGCGGGGTGCTCCGGACATTCCAGGAAAATGGATTTTTGATAACTATCTATGCAGAAGGCGACCCGGTGCGGAAGCGACAGGTGCGAAAGGGCTTTTCAGGATCACTGCGGGCCGCAACGAAATGCCGGCTGGAACGAAGTCTTTTACGTGGAGTGCGGCGAGCGGCGCGCCGCCTCTTCTGCCGCCGCAGCGGCTTTTTCAGTTTTGGCAGCCGCCGCGCGCTCGGCTTCTTCCGCGAACGCAGCCAGGAGCATGGCACGCGAATCGGGCGTTTCCAGGCTGATGCGCCCCAGGGCGCCGGTGCGGTAATCCTGCAGCAAGGTATGCGCCGCCTTTTCCAGGTCGATGCCGCCGCCTTTGAGCAGGTAGCCGCGCCGCCGCGCAACGCCTTCGACGACGCTCACGCCATCGAGCGGCTGTTCCGATTCACTTTCCAGTCCATACCGCGCCTTGAGCATTTGCGGATATTTCGCCAGCACGGCGTCGGCCAGAAAGGTCGCCACTTCCTCTTCGATCAGGGCATTGGCGCCGATCGCATGACTCGCGGCCAGCATCAGGCCGTCCGACGGATGCTGGATCTTCGGCCACAGCATGCCGGGCGTGTCGACCAGGATGATGTTATTGCCCAGGTAAAGACGCTGCTGGATCTTGGTCACTGCCGGCTCGTCGCCGACCTTTGCCACCCGCTTGTTCAAAAGCGCATTCATCAGCGTCGACTTGCCGACGTTCGGTATGCCCATGATCATGATGCGCAGGGGCTTCAATGCCGTGCCGCGGTGCGGCGCCAGCGCCATCGCCAGCTTCGGCACGCGCGCCACATCGGCCGGTTTCTTGCAGCTCAGGGCGACCGCCTGCACGCCTTCCTGCCGGTTGTAGAACGCGATCCAGGCCTCGGTGACGATCGGGTCGGCCAGGTCGCTCTTGTTGAGGATCTTCAGGCACGGTTTCTGGCGAAACAGGCGCAACTGCTCGATCATCGGATTGCAGCTGGCCTGCGGCAGGCGCGCGTCCTGCACCTCGATGACGAGGTCGGTCTTTTCCATGGCTTCCGCCGCCTTCTTGCGGGCGGCGTTCATGTGACCGGGGAACCATTGGATCGACATCGGGATAGGCGTTTGCGCGTGACTCGGAAAGGCGGCATTGTACCGCCTGCATCCGGCTGGCGGCTGTCGGATCGCACGGTTTGTCGCCGTCAGTCGAGTTGCGCCAGCGCCTTCACATGGGCCACGACGCTGCGCGCCAGCGACGACAGGTCATAGCCGCCTTCGAGACAACTGACGATGCGCCCCTGCGCATGGGTGGCGGCCACGCGCATGACCTGCTGCGTGATCCAGGCGTAATCGGCCTCGACCAGGCACATCTGGCCCATGTCGTCCTCGCGATGGGCGTCGAAGCCGGCGGAGATGAAGATCATCTGCGGCCGGTGCGCCTCCAGCGCCGGCAGCCAGACGTCGGCCACCAGCTTGCGCACCACGTCGCCGCCGGTGTAGGCCGGCAGCGGCTGGTTGAGCATGTTCGGTCGCGGCGGCGGCAGCACGGCGCCTTCCGTGCAGGGATAGAACGGATACTGGAAAAAACTCACCATCAGCACGCGCGGATCGTCCCGGAACGCTTCCTCGGTGCCATTGCCGTGATGGACGTCGAAGTCGACGATGGCAATGCGTTCCAGGCCGTGCGCCGCCATTGCATGCCTGACCGCGATCGCTACGTTATTGAACAGGCAAAAGCCCATCGGCGTCGATTGCCGGGCGTGGTGGCCGGGCGGGCGAATCGCGCAGAAGGCGTTTTCGACATGGCCGGCGATCACCGCGTCGGTCGCCGCCACCGCCAGGCCGGCTGCCCGCAGCGCCGCCTGCAGGCTGAACGCATTCAGCGAGGTGTCGCCATCGATTGCAAAATAGACGCCCGGGCCGCTGTCGATCGCGGGCAGGTTGCGCGTGACAAAGTCGAGCGAGCCGGCGTCATGGACAGCGGTGATCATCGCCTCCGTGGCCGGCGCGCCATCGTGATATTCGATGAAGCGTTCGATGCGACTGGCGATCAACTGGTCTTCGATCGCCTGCAATCGGGCCGGCGACTCGGGATGCCAGGCACCCATTTCATGCAGCCGGCAATCGGGATGTGTGTAAAAGGCGGTGGTCATGTCATTCGGCCATGCATGCTGTAATCAAGAGCGGCTTTCTCGCATAGAATCGATGCAGTGTATCCAGAACGCATGCTGTTGTCATTTTGATGATGAACGGACGCCTGTCACCTCACCGGGAAATTCATGTTTGCAAAAGTTCATGCAGTCGCGCAGCAGGTCGGGCAAATCGTGGTGGGCAAGGAAGTACAGATCAGGCAGGCACTGGTGTGCCTCTTGGCAGGCGGCCATCTGCTGATCGAGGACGTACCCGGCGTCGGCAAG
>JANXSS010000213.1 GCA_025356535.1 Herminiimonas sp. | reverse complement strand
CAGCACCGACGGGCGGCGCAGTAACGCGGCGTCGAGGTCGAATTCGGTGAGGGTTGCACTTGAAACGGCGTTGGGTGCAGCCGCGTCCGGTGCCTCCGTCGTGCTGCTGTCAGGCGATGCGATGGTGCGGCGTGGCAGCACTTCGAGCCCGCTGACCTGCGCCAGCGTTTCGGCGCGTCCGTGCGTTTCGACCAGCCCGACCACCACATCGACCTGCTGCTTCCGCAGCTGCCGTGCCGCGCCCAGCATGGCGTAGGTCTTGCCGACGCCGGCCGAGGCGCCGAAAAAGATCTTGAGCTTGCCGCGTGCGGCGCGTGTCTCGGCGGCCTGTGCGCGCGCCAGTAGTTCGTCGGGGTCGGGTCGGGTCGGCGCGTCGCTCATCGGGGCAGTCTACGAGCAGGCTTCGGTGCAGGGTGCGTCGGGCTAACGGCCCTGCGCCACCGTCTTGCCGTCCAGCGCAAGGTTCATCAGCAGCACGTTGACGCGTGGCTCGCCCACGATGCCGAGCCAGCGCCCTTCGGTCTGCTGCCCGATCAGGGCCTGGACTGCAGCAGCTTCGATGCCGCGCGCCTTGGCGATGCGCGGCGCCTGGTAGATCGCAGCGGCCAGGCTGATTTCCGGGTCGAGCCCGCTGCCGGAGGCCGTCACCAGGTCGACCGGCACCGGCGCCGTGTTGCCCGGATCGGCTGCGCGCAGTGCTTCGATGCGACCCTTCACTGCATCGAGCAACGCCGGGTTGTTGGCGTTCAGGTTGGAGCCGCCCGAGGCCACGCCGTTGTTTGCCATCGGCGATGTGGCCGATGGCCGCGACCAGAAGTACTTCGGCTCGCCGAACGACTGGCCGATCAGCGACGAGCCGACCGCCTTGCCATCGACCGTGACGATCGAGCCGTTGGCTGCGTGCGGAAAGGCGGCTTGCGCCACGCCTGTGACCAGTAACGGATAGGCCACACCGGCAACGATGGTGAGCAGCACGAAGACCGACAGTGCAGGCCGAACGATTTGCAGAAATGAATTCATGGGAGCTCCGGTGGAGGTGTGTCGAATCGATCAGACAAGATTCAAGACTGTCAGCACGAGGTCGATCGCCTTGATGCCGATGAAGGGCACGATCAACCCGCCCACGCCATACACCAGCGCATTGCGGCGCAGCAGCACGGCGGCACCGAGCGCGCGGTACTTGACGCCGCGCAGCGCCAGCGGGATCAGCACCACGATGATCAGCGCGTTGAAAATCACCGCAGACAGGATCGCCGATGAGGGCGATGCCAGGTGCATCACGTTGAGTGCGCTCAGCTGCGGATAGGTCACGGCGAACGCCGCCGGGATGATGGCGAAGTACTTCGCCACGTCGTTGGCGATGCTGAAGGTGGTCAGCGCGCCGCGTGTCATCAGCATCTGTTTGCCGATCTCGACCACCTCGATCAGCTTGGTCGGGTTGCTGTCCAGGTCGACCATGTTGCCGGCTTCCTTGGCCGCCTGCGTGCCGCTGTTCATCGCCACGGCCACGTCGGCCTGCGCCAGCGCGGGGGCATCGTTGGTGCCGTCTCCCGTCATGGCGACCATGCGGCCTTCGGCCTGGTACTGGCGGATCAGCGCCAGCTTGGCCTCGGGCGTGGCCTCGGCCAGCACGTCGTCGACACCGGCCTCGGCCGCGATCGCGGCAGCGGTCAGCTTGTTGTCGCCGGTGATCATCACGGTCTTGATGCCCATGCGGCGCAATTCGACAAAGCGCTCCTTGATGCCGCCCTTGACGATGTCTTTCAATTCGACCACGCCCAGCACCTGCGCGCCATCGCACACCACCAACGGCGTGCTGCCACGGCGTGCCACGTCGTCGACCGCGCGCGTCACTTCCGGTGAAAAGCGGCCACCGAGCGCTTCTACATGCTTGCGTACCGAGTCGGCCGCGCCCTTGCGGATTTGCCGGCCGTTCCAGTTGACGCCGCTCATGCGGGTTTGCGCCGTGAACGGAATGAACGTCGCTTCATTGGCCGACAACTGGCGCTCGCGAATGCCGAACTGGTTCTTCGACAACACCACGATGCTGCGGCCCTCGGGCGTCTCGTCAGCCAGCGACGACAGTTGCGCGCCGTCGGCCAGCTGCATCTCGGTCACGCCCGGTGCAGGGATGAAGGCCGAGGCCTGCCGGTTGCCGAGCGTGATAGTGCCGGTCTTGTCGAGCAGCAGTACATCGACGTCTCCGGCGGCTTCCATCTACGCGGTCGATGCGGGCAAGAGTGGCACTGCCGTGTCCATTACCGTGCTGGTCGCGCTGCTGGTGTGCCTGATC
>JANXSS010000100.1 GCA_025356535.1 Herminiimonas sp. | reverse complement strand
GCTGATGGCCGATGACCGGCGTGGCAGTCTGTGCGAACACGGGCAGGGCAAAAGCGGTAACCAGGACAGCGGCGAGCAGTTTGGTGATTTTCATGGCGTTTCCTTTTGATGGTGGACAGTGGGTACTTTGCGCGCAGCCGGTCTTGCAGTAGGGGGCCTGGCAGCGCATGAGCGTCATGCCCATGTCGACTTTAACGGCCCAGGTGCGAAGCCGAAGACAGGCCAGATGTAAGCCGTGTTACCAGACGTATCGGCTGGCGCCCCGGCTGCGCGTGCGGCATCAGCGCGCGTCTGCGAAATCCGGGCCGATCAGGTCGAGCCGGTCGGTACAGAAGCCGTCCACCCCCCAAGACAGCAGCAAGCGCGCCCGCACCGGATCATTGACGGTGTAGCAAAACAGGCCGAGGCCCGCCTGTTTGACCGCAAGCGCCGCTTCCGCCGTCAGCGCCTTGTGGTTCAGGTGCAGTGCGCCCGCACCGACCTGCCCGCAGCGTGCCTGCCAATCGGCCGGCAATGCATCGACCAGCAAGGCGCGCGGCATGGTCGGCGCTGCCGCCTTGGCAGCGAGCAGTGCCTCGATTGAAAACGATGACAGTAACGGCAGGCGCGCCGCCGATTGCGCCGTCGGCGCCGTTTGCAACTCGGCTGCGAAGATGCGGCCTGCATGGCGGGCAACGGCCTCACCGGTGGCGGCCTCGCAGCCGGGCGCCGGCTTGATCTCGACATTCATCCAGATGTCGCTGGCGCGGCAGAAGTGGGCGATTTCTTCGAAGCCGGGCACCGGTTCGCCGGCAAAGTGCGGGCCGAACCAGGCGCCGGCATCCATTTTCTGCAACTGCGCCGCGGCATGCTGGTTGACGCTGCCGGTGCCGGCGACGGTGCGGCCAAATTGCGGATCATGCATCAGGATCGGCACGCCATCGGCGGCCAGCATGACGTCGAACTCGACGCCGCGAAAACCGTGCTTCCTGGCGTAGCGCATCGCAGCCAACGTGTTTTCGGGCGCCAGGCTGCCGGCGCCACGATGGGCAACGATCTTCGGGTAGGGCCACATAAGCGAAACTCCTTGCCTGGCAACGCCGCACGGTGGCGGCCGTTTTTCGGCCGCCCGCCGCATCGTTATACCATGGGGTCTTTGGCCGGCGTCGCACCGACGCCGGCTGCCCCCAGCATTTTAAAACAGCCCAGGACAACATGACCGATTCCTTCGTCGAACCGCCCGGGCATGCCGCCGCCGGCGCGCCCCAAAGCCGTGCCCTCGGCCACCTGCGTGTGCTGGACCTGACGCGGGTACTGGCCGGCCCCTGGTGCGCGCAGACGCTGGCCGACCTCGGCGCCGACGTGATCAAGATCGAGCGTCCCGGCGCCGGTGACGACACCCGCTCATGGGGGCCGCCGTACCTGCAGGACGGCGACGGCAACGATACCGCGGAAGCAGCGTATTACCTGGCGGCGAACCGCGGCAAGCGCTCGCTCACGCTCGACATCGCCAGCGCCGAAGGCCAGCAGATCGTGCGCGACCTGGCCTGCCAGTGCGACGTCGTGCTGGAAAACTACAAGGTCGGCCAGCTGGCTAAATACGGTCTCGATTACGCCAGCCTGGCAGCCATCAGGCCGGGGCTGGTCTACTGTTCGATCACCGGCTTCGGCCAGGATGGTCCGTATGCGCCACGCGCAGGCTACGACTTCATCATCCAGGGCATGGGCGGCTTCATGTCGGTCACCGGCGAACGCGACGATCTGCCGGGCGGCGGGCCGCAAAAGGCCGGCGTGGCCATCACCGACCTGATGACGGGCATGTATGCAACGGTTGCCGTGATGGCCGCCCTGGCCCATCGCGACCGCACCGGTGTCGGTCAGTACATCGACATGGCATTGCTCGACGTACAGGTGGCGATGCTGGCAAACATGGGAACGAATTACCTGGCCAGCGGCCAGGCGCCCAAACGCTGGGGCAATGCCCATCCGAACATCGTGCCGTACCAGACCTTTGCCACCAGCGACGGTCACATCATCGTCGCAGCCGGCAACGATGGCCAATATCGCAAGTTCGTCGAAGCCGGTGGCCGTGCGGATCTGGCCATGGATGTGCGCTTTGCGACCAACCCGATGCGGGTGCGCAATCGTGCGGCCTTGGTGCCGCTGCTGGCCGCCATGGTGGTGCAGAAGAGCCGTGACACCTGGATTGCCCTGCTCGAAGCCGCAGGCGTGCCGTGCGGACCGATCAATGACCTGGCCGACGTCTTTGCCAATGAGCAGGTCAAGGCACGCGGCATGCAGATCGACCTGCCGCATCCGTCGGCCGGCCGCGTGCACCTGGTCGGCAGCCCGATGAAACTGTCGGCAACGCCGGTTTGCCACGATCGAGCGCCACCGCTGCTTGGCGAGCATGCCGACGCAATCCTGCAAGAACTCCTTGGCTACACCGCCACGCAGATCGCCGACCTGCGCGGCCGCAAAATCATCTGACGATGCGCCGGCCATGGCAGCAAGCGCCATGGCCGGCCGGCAGCCTTCAACATCGGTCAATTTGTTGCGTCCGCACCAAACTGGAATTGCCCTAACGCAATTTCAACCTTATAAATGGCACAGCGTGTCCACTCGCACCGACACGTTGTTCGCACCCCGACATTGCCTCGCCCGGGGGATTGCGAGCATCGATCGCATTCCCGCTACCGGAAAACCCATGAAATCGCGACACTTCCTGCTGTCTCACCGCCTGGCCTTCATGATTGCGTTGTTTGTCGTCGGCTTCATCGTCTTTGGCGGATGGTCGTTCAAGACGCTCGATGAACTGAAAGTGAACGGGCCGCTTTACCAGCGCATCGTCCAGGGCAAGGATCTGGTGGCCGACATTCTGCCGCCGCCGGAATACATCCTCGAATCCTATCTGGTCGTGCTGCAGATAGCGGCGGCGCCCGACAAGAGCGAGCGCGATGCCCTGGTCACGCGGCTGACCAGCCTGAAAGCCGACTACGACACCCGTCACGCCTTCTGGCTGAAGGAAGGCCTTGATGCCGGCCTGTCGGAGCTGTTTCTGAAGCAGGCGCATGCGCCCGCATTGGCGTTCTACGATACCGCATTCAATGTGCTGGTGCCGCCAGCCCAGCGCGGCGACACGGCAGCGGTGACGGCCGCGCTGGCGCGCCTGAAACCCGACTACGAAGCCCATCGCAAGGTGATCGACCGCGTCGTCGAGATCACGACCAAACGCACCGAGGCCGACGAAGCCTCGGCCAAGACACAAATACAGTCGGGTACGCTGCTCATGCTGGCAATTCTCGGGCTGTCGCTGGGCGCCGGCGTCATCGTTGCAACCCTCATCGTGCGCGGCGTCCTGAAGAGCATCGGCGGCGAGCCGGACTATGCCACCGACATGACCAACCGCATGGCCGATGGCGACTTCGGTGCGACGATCACGATATCGGCCGACCGCAGTGGCAGCCTGCTGTGGGCCATCAAAAATTTGCAGGAAATGATGATCCGCACGACGGCGCAGATCAAGGAGGCAGTCGAAGGTGTCGGTGCCGGCTCTCATCAGATTGCAACCGGCAATCTCGATCTGTCGCAACGCACCGAAGAACAGGCCAGTGCGCTGCAGGAAACCAGCGCCTCGATGGCGCAGCTGACCTCGACCATTCGCCAGAATGCCGACAGTGCCCAGCAGGCAAACCTGCTGGCCGTGTCGGCCGCCGACGTCGCCCAGAAAGGCGGCGCCGTGGTCTCGAAAGTGGTTGCCACGATGGGTGCGATCAACGACTCCGCAAAGAAGATTGCCGACATCATCGGCGTGATCGACTCGATCGCATTCCAGACCAATATCCTTGCGTTGAATGCCGCCGTCGAAGCGGCACGCGCCGGCGAGCAGGGCCGGGGCTTCGCCGTGGTCGCAGCCGAAGTGCGCACCCTGGCGCAGCGGTCCGCCGCCGCCGCGCGCGAAATCAAGAGCCTCATCACCGATTCGGTGGCGCAGGTGGTCGTCGGCAGCGAGCTGGTGCAACAGGCCGGCAGCACCATGGACGAAATCCTCGCCAGGTCCAGCGAAGTCACCGCCATCATGGGCACGATTGCCATCGCCAGCCAGGAGCAGACTACCGGCATCAGTCATATCAATGGCGCGCTCAACCAGATGGATCAGGTCACGCAGCAAAATGCCGCCCTGGTCGAGCAGGCAGCCGCTGCCGCCGGCTCACTGCAGGATCAGGCAGATGGACTGGCACGACTGGTCAGCGTTTTCCGGTTTCGTGAAGCCGCAGGGTCGTTGCCGGCAGCTGCCTGAGCCGGATGTGGCTGCATCTTTTTCAGGCCTGCATGACCTGCCTGCATGACCTGGCAGATGTCCGGAACAATGCCGCCGGCCAGGCTAACCGCAGCGACCGTTCAGACGCCGCACACCGGCAACGCCAGAGCCTGCAGGATGTCGCCCGTATCGGTTTCAACGAATGCCGCAATACCCAGGTTGCCGGCAAGCGCTCCTGGTGGCAGCGGCAGCGTTTTGACTACGCCGGCACGCAACACGCTACCGCTGCCAGTCAAGTCGATTGGTCCGATCCACTGGCGCACAACGTATTCGTGGCGCAGCGTGACGCCGCGGTTTTCACCGGCATCGATCTGGCTGTGCAGGCCGTTTTCATACAGCGCAACGAAGAGCCTACCGTTTTGCGCCGCCGTTGCCGTAACGTCGACAGGCAACCCGGCGCTGCGCGGTTTGCCCAAAGTGATGCCGATCACGGCTCGCGCCGGCTGGTTGTTGATGCGCCGCACGGCAGCAGGTATGCCATCGGCCCAGTTGCGCAACTCCTGCCCGGAAATGAACATTTCCGGCGTGTAGATGGTGCGGCTGTTGGCCTGATTCGACAGCCAGCGCTGGCGGTCGGTGTAGGTCTTGCTCGAGAAAACGTCCTTCCAGCCGATGTAGTCCCAGTAATCCACGAGCAGCGCCAGCGGCACCAGCCGATCCGATCCCGGCACGGCAGCACCGGCGCCCGCACGCACGCTACCAAGCATCCGATCCGCCGGCGGACAGCTGCTGCAGCCCTCCGATGTGTACAGCTCCAGCAGCGCGACGGTGTGCGGCGGACTGTGCCTGGTGCAGACTTGCGCAAGAACCGGTGACAGGTGCACCAGGCTGGAAAGAATGACAAGCTTTGCGAGTCGCTTTTTCATCGGGTATCGCTCACTAACGCAGGGAATGTGCTGATTGGTCGCGCACGGTGCTGCAACCTTACAGCGTGTGCCGCAGGGCGCGGCAGGGCCACCGGCACGACGCAGCTTTGCGAAGCTGCAAGCTCCACGGCACGTAGTCTTCCGCGGCAACGACGCTACGGTAAAATGCATCACGCATGTCCAATCGCACCCACTTCAGGTAATCATGAGCATCGAGCCGAAAATCGCGTCATCTGCCGTACCTGCAGCGTCGGCACCGCCGGCGTCTTCACCCTCGCCGAATTTCCTGCGCGCGATCATCGAGGACGACCTCGCCGAAAGACGCCATGCAGGCCGCACCGATGCCGCCGGCTTGCCCCTGCCGCAGGTCGTCACCCGCTTTCCGCCCGAACCCAACGGCTACCTGCACATCGGTCACGCAAAGTCGATCTGCCTCAATTTCGGCCTGGCGCGCGACTATGGCGGCCGTGCGCACCTGCGCTTCGACGACACCAATCCGACCAGGGAAGAGCAGGAGTACGTCGATACCATCATCGAATCGGTCAAGTGGCTCGGCTTCGACTGGCACGATGCCGCCGGCGCCTCGCACCTGTATTACGCCAGCGATTATTTCGACCGCTTGTATGCAATGGCCGAATACCTGGTCACGGCCGGCCATGCCTACGTCGACAGCCAGAGCGCCGATGAAATGGCGGCCAACCGCGGCAGCTTCAGCGAACCCGGCAAGAACTCCCGCTTCAGGGACCGCCCCGCCGCGGAATCGCTGGCGCTGTTCCGGCGCATGAAGGCCGGCGAGTTCGCCGACGGCGCCCACATCCTGCGCGCAAGAATTGACATGGCCTCGCCCAACATGAACCTGCGCGATCCGGCGATCTACCGCATCCGGCATGCGCATCATCACCGCACCGGCGACGCCTGGTGCCTGTATCCGATGTACGACTATGCGCATCCGATCGAAGACGCAATCGAGCAGATTTCGCATTCGATCTGCACGCTGGAGTTCCAGGATCACCGCCCCTTCTACGACTGGGTACTGGAGCATCTGGCCGAGGGTGGTTTTTTCGCCAGGCCGCTGCCGCGCCAGTATGAATTTGCCCGCCTCAACATCACCTATGTCATCACCAGCAAGCGCAAGCTGCGTCAACTGGTCGACGAACACATCGTCGATGGCTGGGACGATCCGCGCATGCCGACCATCGTCGGCATCCGGCGGCGCGGCTTCACGCCCGAATCGATCCAGCTCTTTTGCGAGCGCACCGGCACCACCAAGTCCGACGGCTGGACCGACTACGGCATGCTCGAAGGCGCGCTGCGCGACGACCTCGATGCAAAGGCGCCGCGCGCCACCGCGGTGCTGCGTCCGCTGAAGCTGATCATCGACAACTTTCCAGCCAACGAAACGGTCGACTGCACGGCGCCGGTGCATCCGCACTTCCCCGAGCGCGGCCTGCGCACCTTTCCCATCTCCGACACCCTGTGGATCGAGGAAGACGATTTCATGGAAGTGCCGAGCAAGGGCTATTTCCGCCTGTTTCCCGGCAACCGGGTGCGGCTGCGCTATGGCTACGTGGTCGAATGCACCGGCTGCGACAAGGATGCGGCCGGCCGGGTGGTGGCGGTGCACTGCACCTATTTTGCCGACAGCAAGTCCGGCACCGAGGGTTCGGCCGGCTACAAGGTAAAGGGCAACATTCACTGGGTCAGCGCGCGCAATGCCGTGCAGGCCGAAGTGCGGCTGTTCGATCGCCTGTTCACGGAAGCGCAGCCGGACGCCGGCGGGCGCGACTTCCGGCTCGCGCTCAATCCGAAGGCGAAGGAAGTGGTGCAGGCGTACCTGGAGCCGGGGCTGGCCGATGCCGTGGCGGAGACGCGCTTCCAGTTCGAGCGGCACGGCTATTTCATCGCCGACCGCATCGATTCGGTCGCCGGCAAACCGGTATTCAACCGCATCGTCAGCCTGAAGGACACCTGGACGAAATGAGACCTGCCGGCGGCCGGCCCTGCAGGGGGTATGATGACGATGCCCTCCCGCCACCGACCTGAACTGCGACTCCAGAAAAAATGACAACGCATCACAAGCAGGTTCCCCTCTCCAGTGCCGTGCCGGGCATGGTGCTGTGGGACGCGGTCACCGATAGTCACGGCAACGTACTGCTGCCGGCTGCCACGGTTCTGACGGCACCGATGCTGGCCTCGCTCGAGCGGCATCAGATCGACATGCTCGCCATCGCCGGTGCTGCCCTGTCGGAGGCCGAGGAGCTTGCGCGCAGCACGCAGCAGGCCGCGCGCATCGCCTGGCTGTTCCGTCGTCCCGGCACCGCCGCCAGCCTTGCGACATCATCGGCGCCGAACGCGGCAGCGCCCGACGCAACCGATGTCCTGCACCGGTATGTAACGAACTTTCGCACTGGCACCGCTTGATGACGACCCCTCCCCTGCCACCGGCGCTGCACCGGATCGACGCCGACGACGTCCTGCGCACGTTGCAGACGTTGCCAACCCTGTCGGCCGTGGTGGCCGATCTTCTGAACTGCGTCGACCAGGATGACATCGATATCGTCACCCTGGCGCGCAAGGTCTCGCATGACCAGGCGCTGACTGCCAAGACACTACGCTTTGCAAACTCGTCTTTTTTCGGCACCCAGTCGAAAGTGAGCACGATCCAGCAGGCGATCTCGCTGATCGGCGTCCAGAGCATGCGGCACCTGATCATGACGGCTGCGTTGTCGACGCACTTCGTCGACGGCAATTGTCCCGGATTCGATTCGCGCGCCTTCTGGCGCCACTCGATTGCCACGGCGGTGTGTTGCAAGGTTTTGGCAATGCATCTGCACCTGAACCAGGACTTTGCCTTTACCGCCGGCCTGCTGCACGATATCGGCCGACTGGTACTGGTGAGCTGCTTTCCGCAG
>JANXSS010000058.1 GCA_025356535.1 Herminiimonas sp. | reverse complement strand
ATCCCCTGGTCATCGGCGACGGCGTCCAGGGCTCGCCGGAGGCGCTGTACCTGGCCTCGGCCGGCATCGGCACCATCACGCTGGTCGATGACGACAGCGTCGAGCTGACCAATTTGCAGCGCCAGATCATGCACACGACGCAGCGCATCGGCGAGCCCAAGGCGAGTTCCGGCAAGGCGGCGCTGGCAGCGATCAATCCGGAGGTGTCGGTGGCAGCGCTGATCGAGCGGGCCGAGGGCGCCCGTCTGGCCGAACTGGTGGCTGCAGCCTCGGTGGTGCTGGACTGCACCGACAACTTCGCGACCCGCCATGCGATCAACCGCGCCTGCGTGGCCGCGCGCGTGCCGCTGGTGTCGGGTGCGGCGATCCGCTTCGATGGCCAGGTCAGTGTCTTCGACAGCCGCAGCGACAGCGCGCCCTGCTATGCCTGCCTGTTTCCGCCGGATGGCAGCTTCGATGAAATCAATTGCGCAACGATGGGCGTGTTCGCGCCGCTGGTGGGCATCATCGGCGCGATGCAGGCAGCCGAGGCGCTGAAGATCGCTGCCGGAATCGGCAGGTCGCTTGCCGGACGGCTGCTGCTGTTCGACGGCCTGCAGGCCGAGTGGACCAGCATTGCCATTGCGCGCGACGCGGCCTGCAGCGTCTGCGGCCAGCAGGTGTCCGGCCACGGTTAGCGGTCCGCGGTTTGGTGGGGTTCGGCGCGATTTCGCGCGACCCATTACCATTGCCCTGTAATGCAAGCGCAGCCGCATCCGCAAGCGGCGCGCAACCGGACGAGTCACCGTATCGCCACGCCTGCACCCGTACCGGCAACGCCGTTTTCAAACTAGGACACTCAATCATGCTGCAACACTGGAATCAAGCCGGACGCGCGCTGGCGCTAACCGCCGTCACGGTCGTGACGATCTTCGTTGGCCAGGGCGCTGCCGCCCAGGCGCTGCCGGCCGGCATCACCCGCGGGCCGTCGGTCGAGGGCATCACCGAATACCGGCTGCAGAACGGCATGAAGGTGCTGCTGTTTCCGGACGCCTCCAAGCCGACGGTCACCGTCAACGTCACCTACCTGGTCGGCTCGCGCCATGAGAACTATGGCGAGACCGGCATGGCGCATCTGCTCGAACACCTGATGTTCAAGGGCGCGCCAAAAAATCCGCGCATCGACCAGCAGTTCAACAACCGCGGCATGAAGGCCAACGGCACGACTTCGCTGGACCGCACCAATTACTACGAAACCTTCCAGGCCAGCGACGACAACCTGAAATGGGCGATCGACATGGAAGCCGATCGCATGGTGCATTCGTTCATTGCAAAGAAGGATCTCGATTCCGAGATGACGGTGGTGCGCAATGAATTCGAGAACGGCGAGAATTCGCCCTTCGGCGTCATGACCAAGCGCATGCAGAGCATCGCCTACGACTGGCACAGCTACGGCAAGCCGACGATCGGCAACCGCAGCGACATCGAGAACGTCGCCATCGGCAACCTGCAGGCGTTCTACCGCACCTACTACCAGCCCGACAATGCGGTGCTGCTGGTGGCCGGCAAGTTCGATCCGGCCAGGACGTTGTCGATGATCGGCAGCGCCTTCGGTGCGATTCCCAAGCCCAAGCGCAGCCTGCCGGTGTTCTGGACGGTCGAGCCGACCCAGGATGGCGAGCGTGCCTTCAGCGTGCGCAGGAAAGGCGACGTGCAGATCGTCAGCGTCGCCTACAAGGTGCCCAGCGGGCTGACCACCGACAGCGACGCCATGTCCTTTGCCGCCGAGATCCTGACCGACACGCCCAACGGCCGCCTGCACAAGCTGCTGGTCGAGCCCGGCCGCGCCTCGCAGGTGTTCGACTACGGCATGACCGGCTATGCGCCCGGCCTGCAGATGCTCGGCATCGTGGTCAGGAAGGACCAGCCGATCGAACCGGTGCGGGAAGCGCTGATTGCTGCCATCGAAAGCTTCAAGGACACGCCGCCGACACCGGAGGAAATGGAACGGGTCAAGCGCAACTATGCCAACCAGACCGAGAAGATGTTGAACGATCCGGAGCAGGTCGGCGTGACCCTGTCGGAAGCGATTGCGCTGGGCGACTGGCGCCTGTTCTTCGAGGGGCGCGACGCGGCTGCCCGCGTCACCGCCGAGCAGGTCACCGCAGTGGCCGCCCGCTACTTCCGGCGCGACAACCGCACCGTGGGCACCTTCGTGCCCGAAGACCGGGTATTGCGCGCCGAGATTCCGGCCGCACCGACGGTTGCCGAAGTGCTCAAGGACTTCAAGCCGAAAAAAGAGCTTGCCGCCGCCGAAGCCTTCGACCCGAACCAGGACAACATCAACCGCCGCACCACCCGCACCACCGTCGGTGGCCTGAAGGTCGCGCTGCTGCCGAAGAAGACGCGCGGCGAAACGGTGTCGGTCGCACTGACCCTGCACTGGGGCGATGAAAAGAGCCTGTTCGGCAAGCAGACCGTGGCCAGCATGACCAACGCCATGCTCACGCGCGGCACCAGCAAGTACACCCGCGAGCAGCTCTCGGATGAATTCGACAAGCTAAAAATCACCGGCAACGTCTATCACTTCGACACCACCCGCGCCAACCTGGCGGCGGCGTTGCGGCTGGCCGCGCACGTGATGAAAGAGCCGAGTTTTCCGCCGGCCGAATTCGAGCAGTTGCGCCAGCAGACCCTGGTCGGCATCGAAGCCCAGCGCAACGATCCGAAGAGCGTCGCGGGACAAGCGCTGGGCGAATATTTCAGCCGCTATCCGAAGGGCGACTACCGCGCCGTGCAGAGCATCGACGAGCAGATCGCCGCGATCAAGGCGATCACGCTCGACGACGTCAAGCGCTTCCACCGCGAATTCTATGGCGCTTCGCAGGGCGAGCTGTCGATCGTGGGCGACTTCGATGCGCAGGAAGCCGGCGCGGTCGTTGCCGCCGAATTCACCGGCTGGAAAAGCGCGGCGCCCTACGCCCGCCTGCCGCACATGAACTTCGACGTCGTCCCGGTGCGCAAGAACCTCGATACGCCCGACAAGGAAAACGGCGTGTATGTCGCCCGCATCAATCTCGACCTGGCCGACAACGATCCGGACTTTGCCGCGCTGTCGCTGGCCAATTACATCTTCGGCGGCGGCGCCGGCCTGAACTCGCGCGTCATGGAGCGGATTCGCCAGAAGGATGGCCTGTCCTACGGCGGCGGCTCGTCGGTCAGCGCCGGCTCGATCGACCGCGCCGGCAGCTTCAGCCTCAGTGCCATCGCCGCGCCGCAAAACCTGGCCAAGGTCGACGGCGCCCTGCGTGCCGAACTGGAGCGGGCGGTGAAGGATGGCTTCACCGCCGAAGAGATCGCCCGGGCGAAATCGGGATTGCTGCAGCAACGGGTACAGACCCGGGCGCAGGACAGTGCGCTGGCCAACGGCTGGGTCACTTACCTGTTCCTGGACCGCACCTATGAATGGAGCAAGCAGTTCGAAGCGCGGATCGTCGCGCTGACACCCGAGCAGGTCAATGCCGCCTTCCGGCGCGCCATCGACCCGGCGCGACTGGTGGTGGTGACCGCCGGCGACGAGGCGAAATCGAAGCTCGCCACCAGGCGGTGATGCCGGCGCGTGCCGGCAGCCGCGCGTCTTGATGATCGAGGATGACCAGCGTCCGGTGGCGCTGGTGGCGCGCACGCCGTGGCAGAACGATGCACTCCTGCCGGCAGGTCGGATCGACGACTGCCGCTGACATACCGCTTGCGGCCTGAAGCCATTGCCGCCGTTGCCGGGCGGCCCGCGCCCGGCACACACCAGCGGACCGGCCCGTGGATCTGCGCCGCGGATCCGGACATGCCGCGTGAAGGGCATGGAACCTGTTCCACGGTTCCGCTCGCGCGCAACGCGCGCTGAGACGCCGTGCGCATGCGGCGTACGCACGCCGCCTTGCAACCATCTTGCACTGCCGTGTTTTTCTTGCCCCCGTACGACCTATCAAAAACCCTGATCGTTGAAGACATTCGGGCGTCGCCTATCGGATTTTTCTGCTTATTTTTGTACGGGCCGGGGGATAGAGTTGTCCTCACTTCGACGCGTCTCCAAAAACAATTCGCGTCGGCCGCAACCCATGAGTCACCTCATTTACCCGGAGACCGAAATGGAACATGCAAGCCTGCGAGAAACCCAAAAACCGATGAAGTCGACCCTGCTGCGCGCAGCGGTGACCGGCCTGTTGCTCGGCGCTGCCAGCGTCGCCAGTGCCGCAGAACCGGTGACATTGACTGACAGGCAAATGGACAGCGTTTCGGCTGGCTATCAGCGGTCCTATTCAAGTGCATCGGCGAGCGCACTGGCTGGCTTTGCCACTGCCGGGTCGCAGACCACTGCCTTCAGCAATGGCCCGGTCAAGGTGACTGGTTCGACGAGTGCGGGCGTGGCTGCCGGCATCGGTGCCGGCGCCACGGCGAACGCCGGCACCGTCTTCCGTTGATGCGGCCGGCACATGTCGGTACGCCTGATAGCGCAGCAATGATGGATGGTTTTATCAACTAGCGCGCTGCGCTTTCTCAGAAGGAGTAAGTAGAAATGAAAAAAGCCCTCGGTTCCCTTGCAGCAGGTCTGTGTCTCGGCAGCGTCTGCCTTGCCAGCTTCGCTCAGCCACACCTGCTGACCGAATCGCAGATGGACGCGGTATCTGCCAATGCGCAGTCTTCGTTTGCACTTGGAAACGTGCTGGCAGCGCTCAACGCACGTGGCGCAAGCGCACGCGAGCGCGCTCCGGTATTGGCACAGTTACGGGCAACGGCACCCCGGCATGCGCAAGGCGGCGCAATCGGCATCTCGAATGTCAACAGCGCCGTTTCCGGTGACAGCGCAAACGTCGCGGGCCTGGCGCCAGCCGTTGCAGGGGACTCGGCACGTGTGCTCGGCGCGGCGGCAACGCCTGCGGCAGGCGGCAACACGTTGCGCTCCGCCGGGGCGCCGATCAATTCGCCGATCTCCATGTCCAGTGCGAGCTCAAGCCTTTGATGTTGTTTTGTAGTGACGCTTCACATTGCAGTAACGCTTCAAGAATCAACGAGATCAAAAATTGACAGGATTCGACCGACATCCCGTCGGCCGAGGGTGTATCACCTTCCATCAACAAGGAGATTCAAAATGAAATCGAAATTTATCAGCGCCGCCGTTGGTTCACTCCTGCTCGTCAGCGCAGGTCTGGTCAGTGCAGCAGAGCCGGTCACGCTGACCGATTCGCAAATGGACACGGTCTCTGCCGGCCGCATTTCATCCACGTCAAGCGGTGTTGCAGCCGCACTGCTTGGCTTTGCCACGACCGGTTCGACGACCGACGCGCGCGTGACGTACTTCAGCAGCAAGACAGAAGCAAGCAGTGTCTCGCTGGCAACCGGACTCTTGCCAGTAGCCGCCACCACGGCAGCTTCGTCGATCCGCTAACAGGGATCACGACCGTATGACGGATGTCTGCACCTTGCAGCGATTGCGGGTGCAGACTGTCGAGGGCAGCGAGCGACACGGCGACCCGATGGCGACAAAAGCCTGGGTGTGCCGGACTCATGTACGCGGCCCGCTGCAAACGACGCCACCGACAGCCATAAAATTTTTACAGGAAAACGAATGAACGTTCCCATGACACTCATTGCCGCCGGCATCTGCCTGCTCGGCAATGCGGGACTGGCGCAAGCCGAGCCCACCTTGTTGTCGAATGCACAGATGGACGGCGTCTCGGCAGGACTGACCGCACCACGGTTGAGCCTGAGCGATTTCAACAGTACGGGTGCAACGGCGTTTGCAACATCGACTGCCGTATCGACACCCGTCGGCACTGCGGTCATCAACGCCAATATCACCACCAGCGTCGGTCTCAAGACGACCGGCTTTACCGATACGATCACCTTTACCATCACACGCTGATGCCTGCCGCCGGAATGGATCGTCGACGTCGTGACCATGCGCGCTTTTCGATTCCGGCGTTTTCGCTGCCAGCAATTTCGCCCCGGTTGCGCGGCGCCCGGCATGCCGTGGCTCATGCGGTGCGCGTTTCACGCTGCACCGTACCGGCGGGCGCACGAAAGCGCAGTCTGGCCGGCCTGCTCTCGATGTCTTTTCTGCTTTGCGGCATGGTCCATGCGCGCGACGACCATCCCGCAGACGGCGCAAGTGCCGTCAGCGGCAGTGTGCAGCCGCCTGCCGCCGTCAAGTCCCTGCTTGAAATCCGCCGACAGAACGTCGTCATCCAGAAATGGGATCTGTCCTGCGGCGCAGCCGCCCTGACCACGCTGCTGAAGTACCAGCACGGCGAACCGGTGACGGAAAAACTGGTGGCTGCCTCGCTCATGCGCCGGCCCGAATACATCGAGCACCCGGAACTGATTCAGGTACGCGAAGGATTTTCCCTGCTCGATCTGAAACGTGATGTGACCGCTCGCGGTTACACCGGTATCGGCTACGGCAGGATGGAACTCAAGGACGCGCTTGAGAAAGCGCCCTTGCTGGTGCCGATCGAGGTAAATGGCTACAACCATTTTGTCGTCTTCCGTGGCGCCAGCAGCGGCAGCGTGCTGCTGGCCGATCCGGCGTGGGGAAATCGCACGATGCCAATCGATGCGTTCATTGCCAGCTGGATAAACTATCCCGGATTTGGCCGGGTCGGTTTTGCCGTGCAGCGCCGCGATGGTGCACCGCCGCCGCTGCCGGCGCTGACGCCGCAGCCAGAAGATTTTCCTTTCGCCCGGCAAGCCGGCGGTGGTTCCTGACCTGTTGCATCGGTTGCCGCGACGCGCCGCCCTTCC
>JANXSS010000041.1 GCA_025356535.1 Herminiimonas sp. | reverse complement strand
CCAGCGGCAGCATGCAAAGTCCTGAGGTCGCCGCCGATGGCAACGCGTCAACCCCAGCCCCGGCCCTGTCGCCGCTGGTCGAGCGCTACCTGAACTACGTGCGTGTCGAGCGCCGGCTGGCGACACGCACGGTCGATCTGTACGCGATCCACTTGGGAGCGCTCTGCGACAAGGCCACCATCGCCCGCGTCGACCTCCTGCAAGTGCAGACTGCCCAGGTGCGCCGCTGGATGGCTCAATTGCACAGCGCCGGCCATGCATCGAGCGGCATCGCGCTGGTGTTGTCGTGCTGGCGTAGTTTCTATCGCTGGCTTGGCCAGCAAGGCCTGGTTCCCGGCAACCCGGTGCAGGACGTGCACGCGCCGAAAGGGGCCAAGCCCTTGCCCAAGGCGCTGGCGGTGGACGACGCGGTGCGCTTTGCCGATTTCCACGACGCCGATGCCGATCCGTGGACCGAAGCACGCGACTGCGCCATGGTCGAGTTGCTTTACAGCTGCGGCCTGCGCGTGAGCGAACTGACCGGTCTCGATGCACGCGCCAGCGGCACGGCAAGCGGCTGGGTCGACCTGGACATCGCCAGCGAAGGCACGCCGGACGGCGGCGAGGCGCAGGTGCTCGGAAAAGGCGGCAAGCGGCGCGGCGTCCCGGTCGGGCGCAAGGCAGCCGAAGCCTTGCGCGCCTGGATTGCCGTGCGCGAGGATTGCGCCGGGTTGGCCGCTGCCCGGCTGCGCGATCCGGCCAGTGCCGCCGCATTGTTCATCGGCCAGCAAGGCACGCGCCTGTCCTCCCAGACCGTATGGAAGCGGCTGCGCGAACGCAGCCTGAAAGCCGGGCTGGCGGTGCCGGTGCATCCGCACATGCTGCGTCATTCTTTCGCCAGCCACTTGCTGCAATCCAGCAGCGACCTGCGCGCGGTCCAGGAATTGCTGGGCCACGCCAGCATCACCACCACACAAATCTATACGCGCCTCGACTTCCAGCATCTGGCAGCGGCGTACGACCTGGCGCATCCGCGCGCCAAGGCCAAAAAGGAAATATGAAGCTACTCAAACTCAAAGCCGGCAAGGAACGTTCGCTGGCCCGCCGCCATCCCTGGGTGTTCGAATCCGCCATTGCCAAAGGCAGCGGCGATGCCGGCGAAACCGTGCGCATCGAATCGCACGAGGGCAAGTTCCTGGCGTGGGCGGCCTGCAG
The DNA here is from genome assembly GCA_025356535.1 of Herminiimonas sp. Classification (GTDB taxonomy): domain Bacteria; phylum Pseudomonadota; class Gammaproteobacteria; order Burkholderiales; family Burkholderiaceae_D; genus JANXSS01. The sequence continues at coordinate 1,812 of JANXSS010000041.1, read as the reverse complement.
TCCGGCCTCGCAGATTCGCGCACGCGCCTGGAGTTTTGACGAGACGCAGCGCATCGACGCCGCGTTCTTCCATGCGCGCGTGGCCAGTGCGGTCAACGCCCGCGCACTGTTTGACTTGCAGAGCGACGGCGTGCGGCTGATTCATGGCGAGGCCGACGGGCTGCCCGGCTTGATTGTCGACCGCTACGGCGCGGGCGAGAACGCCGTGCTGGTCGCGCAATTCCTGTCGGCCGGCGTCGAGCGCTGGAAGGCCGTGCTGGCCGATGCACTGTTGGCCGCGACCGGCCTGACCCGACTCTACGAACGTTCTGATGCCAGCGGCCGCGAGCGGGAAGGCCTGCCCAAGGTCACGGGCTGGTTGCGCGGTGCGCCACCGGAAGGCGCATCGGCGCCAACGGACATCACGATCCGTGAACACGACTGGAATCTCAAGCTCGACATCGCGACCGGCCACAAGACCGGCTTCTACCTCGACCAGCGCGACAGCCGCCTGCGCTTTGCCGAACTGGCGCGTCAGCGCAAGTTCAAGCGCGTGCTCAACTGTTTTTGCTACACCGGCGGTTTCACGGTCGCGGCGATCAGCGGGCTGCGCGCAGCCGGCGCGCTGGCCGGTGCCGAGCTGATTTCGGTCGACTCGTCCCAGCCGGCGCTCCGGCAGGCAGAAGCTAACTTGGCGCTGAACGGATTTCGGGAATCGGACGGCGCCAGCGCGACGTTCCTGGATGCCGACGTCAATGCCACGCTGCGCCGTTTGATCGACGAGGGTCAGCACTTCGACGCCATCGTGCTCGATCCGCCCAAGTTCGCGCCGACCGTGGCCCACGCCGAACGTGCCGCCCGTGCTTATAAAGACATCAACCGGCTGGCGTTCAAGCTGCTGTCGCCGGGTGGCGTGTTGTTGACCTTTTCATGTTCCGGCGGCATCAGCGCCGACTTGTTCCACAAGATCGTCGCCTCGGCCGGGCTCGACGCGGGCGTCAACGGCTACATCACCGAGCGGCTGGGCGCCGCGCCAGACCATCCGATGACCATCGAATTTCCGGAGGGCGAGTATTTGAAGGGGCTGGTGGTGGTCCGCAAACTCGATTGACCCGCGCGCGTTGCGGTTTGGCCTTGTGCAGGCATGAATCGCGACGGCTGGCTACACTTTTTCCCTTTTCGATTTCCCGATCCCGGAGCGTTTCCATGGCCCTCATTCCCGTCACCATCCTTACCGGCTTCCTCGGTTCCGGCAAAACCACGCTGCTCAAGCGCATCCTGACCGAGGCGCACGGCCAGAAGATCGCCGTCATCGAGAACGAGTTCGGCGAGGAAAACATCGACAGCGACATCCTTGTGACCGAGTCGAAGGAGCAGATCCTGCAAATGAGCAACGGCTGCATCTGCTGCACCATCCGCGAGGATTTGCGCGAAGCCCTGCAACTGCTGGCGGCCAAGAAGCGCAAGGGCCTGCTCGATTTCGACCGCGTGGTGATCGAGACCACCGGCCTGGCCGATCCCGGCCCGGTGGCGCAGACCTTCTTCATGGACGACGAGATCGCCGAAAGCTACCTGCTCGACTCGATCCTGACGCTGGTCGACGCCAAGCACGCGGCGCAGCAGCTCAACGACCGGCAGGAAGCGCGCCGGCAAGTCGGTTTCGCCGACCAGATCTTCATCAGCAAGACCGATCTGGTGACGGCGTCCGAAACCGATGCGCTGATGCACCGCCTGAAGCACATGAACCCGCGCGCGCCCCAAACGGCAGTGCATTTCGGCGATGTGGCGCTGAAAGACGTGTTCGACCTGCGCGGCTTCAACCTGAACGCCAAG
>JANXSS010000039.1 GCA_025356535.1 Herminiimonas sp. | reverse complement strand
TCCGGCAGCGAGCGTGCCTTGGCGCTGACGATGCCGGACGTGGCACTGTTTTCGAAACCGTAAGGCGAACCGATCGCCAGCACCGGATCGCCCACCCGCGTCGCCTGCGGGCTGCCGAGCTTGACCACCGGCAGGTTGCTTGCGGTGATCTTCAGCACGGCGACATCGGTCTGCTTGTCTGCGCCCACCACCCGGGCCTTGAACTCGCGCCGGTCGGTCAGCTTGACGATGACTTCCTGGGCGCCTTCGACGACATGTGCGTTGGTCAGGATGGTGCCGTCGGCGCTGATGATGAAGCCGGAGCCCAGCGCATGGGTCGCTGGTGCGTCCTGGCCGCGCGGGCCATGCGGCAGGCCGCGGAAAAACTGCGACAGCGGGTCGCGCGGATCGATCCGCAGGCCGGGCTGTTCATCGGACTGGTCGTCGTCTTCCTGGCTGGCCGTCGGCATCTGGCGGGCGCGCCCGGTGACACTGATGTTGACGACCGCCGGACCGAAACGCTCGACGATGCCGGAAAAATTCGTGACGGCGCCAGCGACCACCGGCGCGACCGGCAACTGGCTCGCCGGCGCTGCGGTGACGGCACCGGACGCGGCCTGCGCGGTGGCGGAATGGGTCGCGCCAAAACCGGCATAGCCGCCGATGAGCGCTGCAGCGATGCTGGTGGCGATTGCGCTACGGGTAATGTTTTTCGGGTGCATTCGGGACTCCATCTGGGTTGGAAAAACCGCTTCAATGGAGGCCATCATAAAGACCGATTCTTAAGCTGGACTTAAGGCCGGTTGGCCGGTCGACTCAGGCTGCAGCGCGCTGCATCGAGACCTGCGCCCGCAGGCCGGCGCCGGTATTGACCAGCGCAACCTGGGCCTGGTGCAAGTCGGCGATCCGGCGCACGATGGCCAGGCCCAGGCCGCTGCCGCCGGCAGGTGCGCCGGCACCCCGATAGAAGCGGTCGAAGACGCGCGCCATGTCGGCCTCGGCGATGCCGGGGCCGCTGTCTTCGACCGTCAGCATGGCGCGCTGCGCTTCGGCGGCGACCGTCACATCGATGCGACCGCCGTCGGGCGTGGCCCGCAATGCATTGTCGAGCAGGTTGTTGACCAGGATGCGCAGCGCATCGGCGTCGCCCGTTACCGGCACCGGTGCATCGTTGTTCAGGCCGAGGTCGATTTGTCGCCGGTCGGCCAGCATCGCCTGGTCGGCGACCGCTTGGCGCGCAATCGCTGCCAGGTCGACGCGCGGCCAGGCGCCGGCCGTGGCGCCCGGCTCGTGCCGGGCCAGCGTGAGCAACTGCTGCACGAGGCGCGCCGCGCGTTCCAGGCCGGCGTGCAGGGCGGCAAAGGCGGCTGACCGTTGCGGCGCATCCGTTGCGCGCTCGGCCAGCGTGACCTGCAACTGCAGGGCCGTCAGGGGCGTGCGCAGTTCATGGGCGGCGTCATCGACAAAGCGTCGCTGGGTGCTGGCAGCCTGTTCCAGTCGCAGCAGCAACTGGTTGACCGCCTGGGTCAGCGGCCGGATCTCGTCGGGCAGGTCATGGTCGGCCACCGGCGCCAGCGCACCGGCGTCGCGTGCTGCCAGTTGCGCGGCGATGCCATGGACCGGCGCCAGGCCGCGGCCGATCGCAATCCAGATCAGCCCGCCCAGAAACGGCACCAGCAACAGCAGCGGTGCCACGGTCTTCAACGCCGAGCGCGCGGCGATGCTGCTGCGAACCTGCAGCGGCTGGGCGATCTGCACCACGGTCGGGCCCTGCTGGGCACTGTAGACGCGCCAGGCCCGGTTGTTGATCTCGATGGTGGAAAAGCCGAGCACCGCCCGTTGCGGCAGGTCGGCGTAGTCGTGCGAAAAATACAGGCGCACGCCGCTCGGGTCCCAGATCTGGATGACCACGTTGGGTGCATCGGCGAAGGGATTGTCGACCCCGGCCGGTGCCTCTGCCAGAAAGCGGCGCGGCAAGGCGGTCGCCACCTGCTGCATCTGGTAATCGAAGAGCTGGTTGGCTTCCTGCCGCGCCTGCAGGTACAGCATGACGGCCACCAGCGATATGGCCAGGGTCAGGCCGGCCGACAGCCAGACCAGCAGCGTGCTGCGAATCGAACGGTGCGCCGCCCTCATGCAGCCGAGGCCATCATGTAGCCGACGCCGCGCACGTTCTTGATTCGCGCCGCGCCGAGCTTCTTGCGCAGCGCATGGATGTGTACCTCGACCGTGTTGCTGCCGACTTCGTCATGCCAGCCATAGAGTTTTTCTTCCAGTTGCGGCACCGACAATACCGCCCCCGGACGCTCCAGCAGGGCATGCAACAACGTGAATTCGCGTGCAGAAAGGCTCACCGCGGCGCCATCGACACGCACGGCATGCGTGGTCGCATTGAGTTCGATTGCGCCGTGACGGATCAGCGCGTCGGCGCGCCCGGCCTGCCGGCGCAGCAGCGCATGGATGCGGGCAGTCAATTCCTGCAGGTCGAAAGGCTTGACCAGGTAGTCGTCGGCGCCGGCGTTCAACCCCTTGACCCGGTCGGCGACGGCGTCGCGTGCCGTCAGGATCAGCACCGGGATCTTTTCGCCTCGCTGGCGCAGGGCGCTCAGCACCGCAAGCCCGTCCATGCGCGGCAAACCCAGGTCGAGCAACAACAGGTCGTAGCGGTGGTTCTTCAGCGCCAGCAGGCCAGCGGCGCCGTCATCGACGGTGTCGACCGAAAAGCCGTCCGGCTGCAGGCCCTTGGCCACGCTGTCGCTGATCATGGCGTCGTCTTCAATGAAAAGCAGTCGCACAGGACATTCCTTGTTTGATGGTGACGTGCGCATCGCGACGATGCCGGCTGCGCTCGCGGCACGTATCAAACACGCCCGGCCCACGCCCGGCCCACGCTTGGCCCACGCCTTGCAGCAGGTCAGAGCGAGGCGGCCCCGCGCGAATCGAACTGGCTGAGAATGGCCAGTGGCACCAGGTTCAGCACCGAGCGGTTGGTGCTTTCCAGCACCACCGCGGGTGCTACGCCCGCCGCATGCGCCTCGCGCCAGCGGTTGGCGCAAAGACACCACTGGTCGCCGGCACGCAGTCCCGGAAAACGCGATTCGGGACGCGGTGTGCCAAGATCGTTGCCGCGGCTGGCGCTGAAGGCAAGAAACTGCGCCGTCATCACCGCGCACACCACATGGGTGCCGATGTCGCTCTCATCGGTCTTGCAGCAGCCGTCCCGGAAGTAGCCGGTGAGCGGCTCGAAGGAGCAGGCAACCAGCGGTTCGCCAAAGACATTTTTTGCAATCGGATCGTGCGGGGTCATACGTGTTCCTTCACCTGACAATGGCTCGGTTGGAGGCTGCAGCAACGAACCGTGCTGCGGCCGCTGCCATTTGGTGCATTGATACGCCTGCGCATGATAAGCCGGCGCGGGCGATGCCGCCACAGGGCATGCGACGAACGCTGCAGCACCGCATCGGCGTTGGCTTGAAAGTTTGTTAAGTAACGTACAGACGATCCGGTCCGGAGAAATTATATTCGGGCTGTATTTTGTCCCCTGCCGATCCGGCTCCCGCCATCTGCCATTGCCAGTGCCGCTTCAACCCAGACATTGATCTTGCGCTACGGGTGGCGGCACCGTAACAGCAACGCTTGGACAGACCGGATTTGCCATCGCCTCATTCTGGAGAACCCTGTGCAAAAACATTACCTCATGCCGGTCATCGTGACGCTGCTGGCGTCGCCACTGGCAAGTTGCGCCGACATTGCCGCGCCGGCGACAAGCGCTGCAGTCGGTTTCGGCGCGCAACCGGCCTTGCCGGCACCGCAGGCAAAAAAACTGATTCCCCTGGTGCATATTGCGCCGGCCAAGGGCTGGCCAGCCAACACGACGCCGGTTGCGGCAAGCGGGCTGGCGGTGCGGGCATTCGCCAACGGCATGAATCATCCGCGCATGCTGCATGTGCTGCCCAACGGCGACGTCCTGGTGGCCGAGACCAATGCGCCGGCGCAGCATGATGCCGGCAGCGGCGTGCGTGGCTGGGTGATGGCCAAGGTAATGGGTGTGGCCGGCGCAGGCGTGCCGAGCCCTGACCGCATCATGCTGCTGCGCGACGCCGACGGTGACGGCGTGGCGGAAACCAAGACCGTGTTCTTGCAAGGGCTGCACTCACCGTTCGGCATGGCAGTCGTCGGCAATGACCTCTACGTTGCCGACACCGATGCGATCCTGAAATTTCCCTACCTGAGCGGGCAAACCGAAATCAAGACGGTCGGCGTGAAGGTGATGGATCTGCCGGCCGGACCGATCGACCACCATTGGACCAAGGATCTGGTTGCCAGTGCCGACGGCAAGAAGCTGTACGTCTCGGTCGGCTCGAACAGCAATGTCGGCGAGAACGGCATGGACCAGGAAGAGGGCAGGGCGGCAATCTGGGAATTCGACATCGCTTCGGCCAAGTCGCGCCTGTTTGCTACCGGTTTGCGCAATCCGAACGGCCTTTCATGGCAGCCCCAAAGTGGCGCCCTGTGGACGGCCGTCAACGAGCGCGACGAACTCGGCAATGACCTCGTGCCGGACTACATTACCTCCGTCAAGGACGGCGGCTTCTATGGCTGGCCTTACAGTTACTATGGCCAGCATGTCGACACCCGGATCACGCCGCCCCGACCCGACCTGGTGGCAAAGGCCATCGCGCCCGACTATGCGGTCGGCGCCCACACGGCGTCGCTCGGGCTTGCCTTCTACCAGGGCGGACTGCTGCCCAAAGAGTACGTCGGCGGCGCGTTTGTCGGCCAGCACGGTTCCTGGAACCGCAAGCCCAGAAGCGGCTACAAGGTGATCTTCGTACCGTTTTCAGCCGGCATGCCGAGCGGCGCGCCGGTCGATATCCTGACCGGATTTCTCAATGCAGAGGGTGATGCGCAGGGGCGTCCGGTCGGCGTTGCGGTGGACCGCGCCGGCGCCCTGCTGGTGGCTGACGATGTCGGCAACACGATCTGGCGCGTCACCCCTTCGATGGCCAAGTAACAAGCGCATCGGCCGGCGCCGTTCAGCTGGCCGGCGGCAGGCGGTTCCAGCCCTCCGGGCGTTTCAGGCTGAAATTGGCCTGGCCCGTGGTGCGCCCGTACCAGTCCGCTCCCATGCGCGAAACCAGATCGAGTCTGACCGGGTCGATCTGCCCGCCGGCGTCGAGCAGCGTCTCGTCAATGTGGGCGGCAATCACTTGTGCCAGTATCACGTGGCAGGACGGCTTGCCTGGCGGATAGGCGGTTGACGACGCCAGGCGGCATTCGAAACTGACCGGCACGCCTGCGACCCGGCGCGGCTTGACCATCGTCGCGGCAACGGTGGCGATATCGCACTGCTCGATCTCGCTTTCGCCCGGTCCGTAGCTGAATGACGTGGCGTTCATCCGGTCGACCAGCGCGAACGGCACCAGGTTGACCACCAGTTCGCCGGTTTCCTCGATGTTGCGGGTCGTGTCTTTCGCCCTGCCATCCGGATGCAGCAGGGGCGAAATCATCAGCGTCGGTGGCGACGGCGTCACCATCTGGAAAAAACTGAACGGCGCCAGATTGTGCACGCCGGCGGCCGAACAGGTCGATACCCAGGCGACCGGGCGCGGAGTGATGGTCGAGGCCATCCAGAAATAGGCAGTGCGTGCGTCGAGCGCGGAAAAATCGATCAGCATGGCGAAGCCTTGTGAAAACCGGAAGTGCGCAGTCTACCGCGTTGCCGAAAATACAGCC
>JANXSS010000016.1 GCA_025356535.1 Herminiimonas sp. | reverse complement strand
GCGCGAGCGCACATGGTCGCATCTAAAACAAAAGAAAATTCAACAGACGAGGAGTACGCGCATGACTATCAAGATCGGTGACCGCCTGCCAGCAGGCATATTGTCGGAGTTCGTCGAAGTCGCGTCGGAAGGCTGCTCGATCGGCCCGAACGTGGTCAAGGTGGAAGACGCCGTCAAGGGGCGCACGATTGCGATCTTCGGTCTGCCGGGCGCCTTCACGCCAACCTGTTCGGCACAGCACGTACCGGGTTACGTCGAACATGCAGCCGAATTCAAGGCGAAGGGCGTCGATGAAATCTGGTGCATTTCGGTCAACGATGCCTTCGTCATGGGTGCCTGGGGTCGCGAACAGAAAGCCATCGGCACGGTGCGCATGATGGGCGACGGCAATGCAAATTACACCAAGGCGCTTGGCCTGGATGCCGATTTTTCGAAGAACAACATGGGCATCCGCTCGCGCCGCTATTCCGCCCTGGTGGTTGACGGCGTCGTCACGCAGCTCAATCTCGAAGAGCCCGGCAAGTTCGAAGTCTCGAAGGCAGAGGCACTGTTGAAGCAATTGGGCTGACAGGTCGACGACCGGTCCCGCTACGTTTCCAATGTTAAAACAACGCACCGTCAGGCAGCGCGTCAAGACCGTCGGTGTCGGGCTGCATTCCGGCACCAAGGTCGAGCTCACGCTGCGCCCGGCGCCGGTCGACACCGGCATCGTCTTTCGCCGTGTCGACCTGACGCCGGTGGTCGACTTTGCGGCCTCGGCAATGATGGTCAGCGACACCCGCATGGCGTCGACGCTGGAGCATCACGGCGCCAAGGTCTCGACGGTCGAACACCTGATGTCGGCCTGCGCCGGGCTGGGCATCGACAATCTGTACGTGGACGTGAGCGCCGAGGAAATCCCGATCATGGACGGCTCGGCATCGTCCTTCGTCTTCCTGCTGCAGCAGGCCGGCCTGCAGGAGCAGGGCGCACCGAAGAAATTCATCCGCATTCTCAAACCCGTCGAAGTGCGCGAAGGCCAGGGCGAGCGCGAGAAATGGGCGCGCCTCGATCCCTATGACGGCTTCAAGCTGAAGTTTTTCATCGAATTCAATCATCCCGCCGTCGACGGCACCGGCCAGACCGCGGAAATCGATTTCGGCATCGAATCGTATGTGAAGGAAATCTCGCGTGCCCGCACCTTCGGTTTCATGCAGGATGTCGAAACCCTGCGCGGCATCGGCCTGGCGCGCGGCGGGTCGCTGGAAAACGCCATCGTCATGGATGAATACCGCATCCTCAATGCCGATGGCCTGCGCTACGAAAACGAGTTCGTGCGGCACAAGATACTCGACGCCATCGGCGACCTGTACCTGATCGGCCATCCGCTGCTGGCATCCTACAACGCTTACAAGTCCGGCCACGGCCTAAACAACCTCTTGCTGCGCGCCCTGCTGGCGCAGCCGGATGCTTATGAAGTGGTCAGCTTCGAGACGATGGACGCCGCGCCGCACGGCTACCTGCGGCAGGTCGGTCAGGAGTGGGTGCTGAACTGACCTGGAATGCGCGGCGCGCCAGACTTTTTGAGCGTCACCGGCGGAACTTGTATTTAGCGACGCCGTCGTACCATGGCCTCGATTGCCGCCTTCAATGCTTCATTGCGCGGTGAATCGGGCAAGGCTGCAGCCAGTGCGGCGAAGGCGGAGGTGGCAATTGGTGGCAATTCGGGCGGCACGACTGGCGCTGGTTGGCGGTTCTGTTGTGAAACTTGCACTTTGATCCGGATTCCATTAACCTGCCAACCCTGTCCCAGCAAAGAATCTTGTAATTTCGGCAACTGCTGTTTCAGCCTGGACGCAAGTGCGGCGTTCGGTACCGATAAAACCAATTGACCCGATTCGAACTGCAGCACGGCACAGGCTTTGAACATGACGGGAAGCGTTTCGGCGCACGCCTTTTGCAAGGCGACCATCCTGGTCACACCAGGCAGGATTGCAGCCATCTTGTCGTTTGCCCGCAAAAAATCCGCAG
>JANXSS010000015.1 GCA_025356535.1 Herminiimonas sp. | reverse complement strand
GCCGGTACCACCGGCAGCCGCCGCGTCATCAAGGACCGGCTCGGGCGCATCGTCGAAGACATCGGCGCCGTGCGCGAGCCGCATGACGGCGCCGATCTCACCTTGTCCATCGACAGCAAGATCCAGTACATCGCCTTTTCGCAATTGAAAGCTGCCGTCGAAACCTCCAAGGCCAAGGCCGGCGGCATCGTGGTGCTGGATGTGAAAACCGGTGAAGTGCTGGCGCTGGCCAACCTGCCGACCTACAACCCCAACAACCGCCAGATCCTGACCGGCGCCCAGTTGCGCAACCGCGTCATGACCGACACATTCGAGCCCGGCTCGACCCTGAAGCCCTTCACCATCGCGCTGGCGCTGGACACCAAGCGGGTCACGCCGGAGACGGTCTTCCAGACCTCGCCGGGCAAGATGACGATCGGCACGGCCACCATCGGCGACTCGCATGCGCACGGCCCGCTGACGGTGTCGCAGATCATCCAGAAGTCGTCCAACATCGGCACCGCCAAGATCGCCCTGCAGATGCCGGCGCAGGAAATGTGGGAAATGTTCACCACGGTGGGTTTCGGCCAGCAGCCGAAGATCGGTTTCCCGGGTGCGGTCGCCGGTCGCGTGCGGCCCTACAAATCCTGGCGGCCGATCGAGCAGGCCACCATGAGCTACGGTCACGGGATTTCGGTGTCGCTGATACAGCTGGCGCGCTCCTACACGATCTTCGCCCGCGACGGCGACCTGATACCGCTGTCGTTCGTAAAAGTTGCGCAGCCGCCCAAGGGCCAGCATGTCATCAGCGCCCAGACTGCCGCGGCTGTTCGCGCCATGCTCGAAACCGTGGTCAGTCCGGAAGGCACCGCGCCGAAAGCGCAGGTGCCGGGCTACCGTGTCGGCGGCAAGACCGGCACGGCCTATAAAGTCGTCGGCGGGCGCTACGTCAACAAGTACGTTGCTTCCTTCGTCGGCTTCGCGCCGGCGTCGAATCCGCGCATCATCGTCGCCGTCATGCTCGACGAGCCGACCGCCGGCGGCCACTTCGGCGGCGACATCGCCGGCCCGGTGTTTGCGGCCGTCACCGCCAATGCGTTGCGTTCGATGAACGTGGCGCCGGACTCGACCATTACCAACATCATCATTCCGGCCGAGCCGGAACAGGAGTCGATGTGACGGCGCCGGTGTCGCCGCCGATGGTCGCCGCCGCCTGCGCCTGGCTGGCAGCGCATGCGCCGGGCGCAGCCCTGACGGCGGACTCGCGCCGCGTCAAGCCGGGCGACGTCTTCTTCGCCTTTGCCGCTGCGCCGGCCGCAGGCGTGTTGCGCGACGGCAGGCAATTCATCGACGAGGCGATCGAACGCGGTGCGGTGGCCGTGCTGCATGACGACGCCGATTTCACCTGGACAGCGACGGCGCCGGTACCGCACCTGGCCTGCCCGCAGCTGCAACAGGTCGCCGGCCCGATCGCCAGCGGCCACTACGGCCAGCCGGATGCGGCCATGTTCTCGGTGGCGGTCACCGGCACCAACGGCAAGACCAGCTGCAGCCAGTGGCTGGGCGAGGCCCTGTCGCGCGCCGGCCTGCCGACGCTGGTGGTGGGCACCTTCGGCACCGGCCTGTTCGAAAACGGCAAGACGCGCGGCTTCGATGCCACCGGCTACACCACGCCGGATGCGCTGCAGCTGCAGGGCGCGCTGGCGCAGGCGCGCAGCCGCGGCGCGCTGGCGCTGGCCATCGAGGCATCCTCCATCGGCCTGCAGCAGCAGCGCCTGCGCGGGCTGCATGTCGATGTCGCGTTATTTACCAACCTCACGCGCGACCACCTCGATTATCACGGCGACATGGCAACCTACGAAGCGGCAAAGACGGCGCTGTTCGACTGGCCGGGCCTGCGGCATGGGGTCGTCAACCTCGACGATCCGATGGGGCAGCGCCTGGTGGCGCACCTGCGCAAGCGCGCGCCGGCGGTGCGCCTGACCGGCTACAGCCGCCAGCTCGGCGCCGCCGATGCCGCGCAGATGCTGGGTCCGCAGGACACGTTCCTGTGCGCCACCGATATCCGTGGCAGCCACGCCGGCACCCAGTTCCAGCTGCAGGCGCCGCCGGCGCTGACGGTCGTGCCGCCGGCGCGCATGACGGTCAAGACCCGGCTGGTGGGCGACTTCAATGTCAGCAACGTGCTGGGCGTGCTGGGCGTGCTGCTGGCACGCGGCAGCGAACTGGCAGCGGCGCTGGCGTCGATCGAGCTGCTGCAGCCGGTGGCCGGGCGCATGCAGCAGATCGGCGGGCCCGAGCAGCCGCTGGTGGTCATCGATTACGCGCATACGCCCGATGCCCTGGAAAAAACCCTGGCGGCACTGCGCAGCCTGGCCGACAGCCGGCACGGCGCACTCTGGTGCGTCTTCGGCTGCGGCGGCGACCGCGACCCGGGCAAGCGGCCGCAGATGGGCGCC
>JANXSS010000014.1 GCA_025356535.1 Herminiimonas sp. | reverse complement strand
GCTGCGGCAGGCATCGTGCTGGCTGGCCGTTACAGCGAGTGGCAGTACTACAACTCAGACCATGCTTTCGTCGCCGGCAAAAAAGCTGCCGAAGTCGCATTGGCAATGAATTCGCAGGAATCGCCACTCCTTGCACCAGCGGCTGCCTGACAGCCAGCCGGGTCCGTGGATGGCGTGCCACCGTCCGGAACCATTGCATCTTCAGTCACAGAGCAGGCAATTACCGTATTCCGGTTGTCTCCTCCACCCGTTTTGGTGGATTTACTCCCGAGGCGAAAGCCCCGGGAGTTTTTTTATCAACCGGCCAGCCCGACAAAGACGTTCTGCACGTCGTCGTTGGCATCGATCGCGGCCAGAAACACTTCGACTTCTTCGAGGTATTCAGCGCTCAGGCTGGCTGGATCGATCGGATTTTTAGCCTTGTAACCCAGCTTGGCCGACAGCACGCGAAAGCCTTGGGCCGGCAGCGCGCGGCTGACCAGATCGAGATCGGCATGCGCTGTCAGGAACAGCGTCACCCCGCTTTCTTCGCCCGGCTCGAAATCCTGCGCACCCGCTTCGATGGCAGCCAATTCAGGATCGGCACCTGCCACCGACGGTTCGGCCTCGAGCATGCCGAGATGGTCGAAATCCCAGGCCACCGACCCGGAAGCGCCCAACTGGCCCTTGCGGAAAAGCACGCGCATTTCCGAAGCTGTGCGGTTGACGTTGTCGGTCAGGCACTCAACCATCACCGGCACGCGATGTGGTGCGAAGCCTTCATAGATCACGTGTTCGAAATGAACCGCCTCCCCGGTCAGCCCGGCGCCCTTCTTGATGGCCCGGTCCAAAGTCTCCTTGGGCATGGAGACTTTGCGCGCCTGCTCCACGACCAGACGAAGGCGCGCGTTGGAAGCAGGGTCGGCCCCGCTGCGCGCCGCGATCATGATGTCCTTGACCAATTTCCCGAACAAGCGGCCTTTGGCGTTTGAAGCCAGGTCCTTGTGTTTTGCTTTCCACTGCGCGCCCATGTCTGAATTCCTTATGTGTTGAATGCTGTTCGACAGGAATTATTTACGACATTTGCGTGGGTCTTGCAAGAAAAGGTTCTAACTTGCTTCGTGCTCTCTGACAGGCCGTCGCGGGCGTTCCGAAAAAAACCGCAACATCTCGGCACTGGCATCGGGTCCAAGGTCGTCGGCGAACGAACCCGAGCGTGATCCACCGGACCACGCATGCGAAGCGCCATGCACAACCCAGTGCTCAGCAACGATGCTGCCATCGTTCGCTCGATGCAGGCTGCGGGTGGCATCGCGCCCACTCAGGCCTGACAGAGTCACCGACTCCACAGCCGCGTCGCCGCCGGCACAGGCTTCGATGACCTGTGCGCCATTTCGCGCATGCACGGTGCCATCGGCATCGCCGTGAAAGACAATGGTCGGCATGCCGCTCGGCTCGGAAACTGAAAATTTATTTCGCCCCTGCATTGCGGAGAAGGCGGTCGACAGGTCTCCCGCAGCACGTGCCGCCAAGCCTGAATGCACGCCGACGGCGGCGTAGACATCAGGGTACGTTTCGCCCAGGATGGCTGCCATCGCTCCGCCGGCCGAGAGGCCCGCCACATAGACACGCTTCGGATCGATCGGATGACTCGCCATGGCATGGTGGGTCATGGCCGCCAGCAGCGCGGGCTCACCGGACCCACGCTGCTGGTGCGTGGTGTCGAACCAGTTCCAGCACCGCTGCGAATTGGCGGCCCTGGACTGCGCCGGGTAAAGGACGGCGAATCCAGCACTGGCTGCGGCCTGATTCATGGACGTGCCGGCTGCAAAGTCGTCCGGGTCTTGCGTACAACCGTGCAGCATGACGACGAGTGGCAATGGCCCCTGCGCTGCGTCAGACGGAATGAAAAGCCGGTACTCGCCATCGCCGACGAGTTCGTCGCTGAAAATTTGCAGTTTTTCGAGCTGGGATGTGTCGCCGCTCCGGAGCGCTTCCGATTCGCCAAGCGGAAGCAGCCAGGAGGAGGCAGCGCTGGCGACATCGAGCCAGAACAGTATCGGGTTCCCACTGCCGAGGGTGTTCGTTGAAATGACCATGCAGCTCCTGTAAGGGACGTGACTGTAGGACATATCCGGCTTTTTGATGCAGTGCAGCAAAAAGTTTTCGCGCGGTACAAAAGGCCTTGAAAGTCCGGCGAGGACTTTTTCCAGGCCGGTTCAGTGACTTCGGCGAATCGTAGCCACGAGTAACGCGGTCAATGCGGCGCCGCCAGCGGCAGCCATCAGCACGGAGCGGACCGGCTGCTGCGCGACGTAATGGCTGCCCTGATTTTTCAATTCGCGCGCCTTTGCCTGGAGCCCGCTCGCCTTTTCCCCGGCTGCAGTGACAGCTTCCCTGGCGTATGCCTTGGCGGAGGCCAGGGCTTCTCGGCCGGCCGCTTTGCTTTCGCCCGGATAGCCGTTGCGGGACATCACCCCGTCCTGCGTCAGATTGGATGCATCCTGAACACCAGCTTGCGCCTGCTCGGAGAGTGCCGTTGTGTATGTCGATTCCATGTCGTCAGCCCTTCAATCGGTCCCGCGCGACACCTTGTCACCCGGCAGACCCCGGTCTTACAGCTCGTGACGATGGCAGTTGTGTCGGTCGGTACGAAACGCCCCCGTAGGCACAACCCGTTCATTGCCGTGCTGCTGTTTTTTTTGAAGCTTGTGATCATTGGAGATGCACCGCACCAGCGGATGTCGACGCGCCGCTGTCCTGCACATGAACAGTGGAATTTCCGGCGTTGAAGTTTGGTCGCGGAAGAATGCTTCACTTTTTGGGCCAGGAGCGCGACATGCTTGACTCACGGTGCACTCGCGATGCCCCATGGCGCGTTTTTGCAGCACGGTTAGGTGGCAGCGGTCGGCCTCACCTTCATTCCTGAATTGATGATGGATTTCGATCTGCCTTTTGAGTACCAGGGCTGTCATTTCATATGCAGCGTCCGACAGTCCGGAGCCGATCTGTACCAGGCCTCGGTCTTGTACCGGTATGGCCTGCTGACGCTGGAGCAGATTGCCCTGCCGGAAGACGCCGCACCTTATGCGACAGCCGCAGAGGCCATGCGCCATGCGCAACAGCAAGCCGTGCGCTGGACCCACGACCGAACCGGTGACGGGCAAGGCCGGTTTTAGCAATCAGCGCAGCGCCGGTTCACCGCTTCAAGAGCCTCTCGCCGTGACAGTTGTAAAGGTCGCGTGTCCCGGTCGTGGACAATCGCAGCCAACGCTACCGTCCGGTGACAGCGCTTGCGCCCTTATCCGGAATAAGCTCGTAACCGGCTTGCAACCCGCATAGACGCTGGTGAATATGCTTATCCGCATAAAGCGCGAACCAAAAAGTAGTTTGTTTTCATAAGGCGTTCTTTTAAAGTTCCGGCTTCCTGCCCGAGCGCCGGCACTGCACTCCAGACCCACGATGTACCAATACACAGATTTCGACCGCCAGTTCGTGCGCCAGCGCGCGGCCCAGTTTCGCGACCAGCTTCAGCGTTGGCAGGTCGGCAAATTGTCCGAAGACGAGTTCAAGCCGCTGCGCCTGCAAAACGGCTGGTACGTGCAGCGTTACGCGCCGATGCTGCGTGTGGCTGTCCCCTACGGTGAACTGTCGAGCCGCCAGCTGCGCGTGCTGGCCCGCATTGCACGCGAGTACGACGAGCCCGAGGCCGAGGTCTATCGCACCGCGCTGGAAACCCAGGGCAAGCTCGGCACGCACAAGCTGCCGACGCATTACGGCCACTTCACGACGCGCCAGAACGTCCAGTACAACTGGATTCCCCTGTCGAAATCGGCCGATGTGATGGACCTGCTGGCTTCGGTCGACATGCACGGCATTCAGACCAGCGGCAACTGCATCCGCAACATCACCAGCGACGAGCGCGCCGGCATCGCCGTGGACGAGATCGCCGATCCACGCCCGTTCGCTGAAATCATGCGGCAGTGGAGCACGCTGCACCCGGAGTTCGCCTTCCTGCCGCGCAAGTTCAAGATCGCCATCACGGGCTCGCGAGAAGATCGCGCCGCCACCGGTTGGCACGACGTCGGCCTGCATTTCCTCAAGGACGAGGCCGGCGAACTGGGCTTCCGCGTGCAGGTCGGTGGCGGCATGGGCCGCACGCCGATCATCGGCACCGTTCTGCGCGAGTTTCTGCCGTGGAACCAGATCATGAATTACCTCGAAGCGGTGGTTCGGGTCTACAACCGCTACGGCCGGCGCGACAACATCTACAAGGCGCGCATCAAGATCCTGGTGAAAGCCGAAGGCCAGCGCTACATCGACGATGTCGAGGCCGAATACAAGCAGATCATCGAGATCGACGGCGCGCCCCACACCATCACGCAAGCCGAGTACGACCGCGTTGCGGCCTCCTTCGTGCCACCGGCGCTGGCCACGCGCATCCTGCAGAGCGC
>JANXSS010000516.1 GCA_025356535.1 Herminiimonas sp. | reverse complement strand
CGGTTTCTTCTCCGACGACGGAAAACCGCCAGTGTTCCGCGTCGCGCACGCCGGCCACGAGCAGGTCGAGCACGGTGCCCGGCGCCAGCAGGCTGCGGTCGGCGCGGGCGATGCCGGCCAGCTGCCACAGGATGCTGGCGCGGTCCTGAGCGCCGGGTTGCAGGGGCAAGCTGTCGGTGGCCGCCGAAAAGCTGATCGCCTGGCGGGCGTCGCGCAGGAAATGCGTGTTGGTCTCTGCGCGCCTGGCATTTTTTTCCGCGTACAGGACCGGTGCGATGCCGGCATCGTCGATTGCGCCTTCGCTGCGAAAGGCGGAGAGCGTCAGGCCGAACTTGCTGACCTCGCCATGGATGGCGTAGGCGTTGCCGCTGCCGCTGCCGTCCAAGCGCCAGTCGACGGTACTGCTGCCGCGGGTGATGCTGCCGCGGGTGGCATAGCGCACTTCATAGGACAGCCTGACAGATGGGGGCAGGCTGACCCGGTAGCGGGCGGCGGCGGGTGTCGCGCCGGCGGTGCCGGGGGCCGCTGTTTCTGCCGCCGTTGCGGGCGCGGAAGGCGGCGCAGTGTCGCGGCGCCGGGCCGGCGCGGGAAGGACCGGTTGCATATCGGCGGGCGTATCGGCGGGTGCATCGGCGACCTCGCCTGCCTGCGCCGTCGCGGCGGGCTGCTGCACCGGCGTCTCGCCAGGTATCGGCTCGGGCGGCGCCGGCCCGCCCGCGCTGGCAGCCGGCGCATCGCTGCGATAGGCGTTCGCCACTGCCTCCGGCGCGGGTGCCGCGACGCCCGGTGGCCGGCGCGAGCGTGCCGGTCTTGCCGGCGCCACCGGCGCCGGTGCGCGAGGCGCTGCCGCCGCAGCCGGGTCGGGCATGCGTTCTGCGGCGGCGGGCGCAGCCGCCTTGAATGCGGCACCGGTCAGCACCACCGTCACCGCCGGTGCCTGCGGCATCGTGGCCGGCATGCCGATGCCGCCGGTGGCTGCCAGCATCAGCAGGTGCAGCAGCAACGACAGCACCAGCAGCAGCCACCAGCGCGTGGCGGCGGGCCGCGTCGGCAGGTGGGTTGGCAGGCGGGCCGCATCGGTTGCTTTCATCTGCCCAGTGTAGCGGTTCGGTGCGCGCCTGACTTGTGCACACCGTGCCGGCCCGGCGTGATCATCGGCGCAGGCATGCGGCGCTTGTTTTTGACCAAGCTATCTGTGGCGTTATCTGCTACGCTTTAGTGAAACATTATGAGGAGACGAACATGAGCAATCCGGCGATGCCAGGCCTGCCAGGCTTTGGCGCAATTGCAGAAACGATGGAGCTGGTGCGCAACATGTGGGGCGGCATGAGCGCACCCGGCGTCGGCATTCCGGGCATGGTCATGCCGACGTTGTCGGTTGAAGAAATCAACAAGCAGATTTCCGATCTGAAGGCCGTCGAGTCGTGGCTGACGCTAAACATGAATATGCTTCGCGGCACCATCCAGGCGCTCGAAGTGCAGAGCGCCACGATTTCGACCTTGCGCTCGATGGGCGAAACCCTCAGTGCGGCGGTCAAGCCGGCCGCACCCGCACCAGCGCCGTCCCCGGGGTTTTCTTTCCCCTTCGGTTCGGCGGCGCCGGCCGAAGCCAAGCCCGCGCCCTTTGCGGCGGCTCCCGCACCGGCGCCTGCACCGACGGCCGTGCCGGAGCCGGCTGCAACCGACGCCACGGTGCCGATGCCGAATCCTGCGGCATGGTGGAACATGCTGCAGGATCAGTTCAAGCAAGCCGTGAGCACCGCCCTGACGCCTGAAGCCGGTAGCGGCGCTGCCAGGGCGGGCGAGAAATCGGCGTCCGCTGGTGGCAAAGCGGGCGGTCCGTCCGCAGAGGGCCAGGGCGATGCGGCACCGAAGAAGGCGGCCCGCTCGCCGGCAAGGCCGGCCACGAAGGCGGCAGCCAAGGCCACGACCAGAGCCGCCGTCAAGACACCGGCGCGCCCGCGCTAGAGCGCTCCCGCCGCACCTGCCTGCGACCTGCCAGGGCCAGGCAGCAACCGGCCGGCGCCCGGCCTAAGGCTTGCGAAACACGATCACGTGCTGTATCGGCAGCGCGGTGATGGTGCGCTCCCAGGTCAGCCCGTGCGCGCCGGCTTCGCGCCGGACCTGGGCTTCGCTCATCTTGTGCAAGGCCTTGATTGCTACTGCGGGATCTTCGGCGCGGTATTCGACGAACACGATGCGTCCGCCCGGCTTCATGGCCCGCACCAGGCTGTCCATTACTTCGCTCGGATAGGCCAGCTCATGATAGACGTCGACCATGATCGCCAGGTCGATGCTTGCGGCCGGCAGGCGGGTGTCGCGTTCGCTGCCCAGCAACGACACCACGTTGGTCACGCCGCGCTGCCGCATCTGGCGCTCGAGCAGCGCGATCATTTCCGGCTGCACGTCGACGGCATAGACCCGGCCGCCGGCGCCGACCCGCTGCGCCAGTTGCCAGGTGTAATAGCCGGTGCCGGCGCCGACATCGGCCACCGTCATGCCCGGCGCAATCGCCAGCGCCTGCAGCAGCAGGTCGGGCCGTTCTTCGCCGGCACGGCTGCGACGCTCCAGCCACTGCGCACCTTCCCATCCCATGACGCCGGCGATCTCGCGGCCCATGTAGGTCTTGCCGATGCCGTCGGCGCTCGGGGCGACATGGCCGTAGGCCGCAAGCGGCCGTTCGGCGCCTGCCGTGGCTGCCAGCAACAGGGTGCCGGCAAGCAGCACTGCAGGCAGCACTGCAGGCAGCAAACGGTGCCATCGATCGATTTTCATCCGGTCGTCCCCCGCGTCGTCGCCTTGCGATTCTACCGGAGCCTCGCCCGGCGCATTCAGCTGCGCGCAGCGCGCTTCAGGCCACGCATCAGGCTGCCCAGAAGCGGCAGCTTCTCATACAGTTCCTCGGCAGCGTCCCAGTAATCGCGATGGAAGCTGACCCGGCCGCTGGCGTCGAAGCGCAGATGGGTTGCGCCGCGGATGCATTGCTCGGCACCGGAAAAATGCTTCATGCGAAACAGGAAATCCCAGGTCAGGAATGCGGCATCGTCCTGCGCCACGCTGCTGGTGACGACGAAGCGCGGCGCCTCGACCTGCACGAACATGTGGGCGAAGATCGCCGTGATCCGGTCGATGCCGCGCACTTCGTTGAACGGGTCCTTGAAATAGGCGTCGTCCGTGTAGATCGCGGCAAGCCGCGCGGTCGACGCCGGCGAAAGGGTTTCGAAGAAATCGATGACCCGCGCCAGTGCCGGATGCGGTGCGGATGCCGGCGCCGCTGTCAGGCCTGGCGTTTCGATCGCCTGGCGCATCACAGGCCCGTCACCTTGTGGATCAGCGCGAAGTACCAGCGATACGGCAGCAGTCGTGCCAGGCGCAGCCAGTTGGTAAAGCGCTTCGGAAAATGGATGTGGAAGTCGCCCGACTCCAGCCCCTTCACCAGGGCGGCGGCCGCATCGGGCGCCGACATCAGCGCCGGCATCTTGAAGTCGTTTTGCGCCGTCAGCGGCGTCTTCACGAAACCGGGATTGATCAGGTAGACGGCGATGCCGCGCGGGCGCAGGTCGAGGTAGAGCGCCTCGCACAGGTTGATGATGGCCGCCTTGGTCGGGCCGTAGATCAGCGCCTTCGGCAGGCCGCTGTAGCCGGCCACCGAGCCGACGATGCCGAGCCCGCCGCTGCGCTGCTGCAGCAGCGTCGGCAAGACCGCGTCGAGGCAATTGAGCACGCCGCGCACGTTCAGGTCGAGCAGCCGGTTGGCCAGCGCCAGGTCGAATTCGTCGGCGCGCATTTCATTGTAGCCACCGGCCACCACCAGCACCAGGTCGACCCCCTGCCACTGGCCGAAGATGCGGTCGCGCGCCGCCAGCAGGCTGGCATGGTCGACGATGTCGGTCGGCGCCACGATCGCCTGCGGATTGCCGGCAGCGATCGCATCGAGCTCGGGCCGGCGTCGCGCCGACAGGGCCACCCGCGCGCCCTTTGCCAGCAGCAGGCGCGCGGTCTCGCCGCCGATGCCGGTCGAGGCGCCGATCACCCAGACGCGCTTGCCGCGCCAGTCGCGAATCGGTGGATTCATTTGCGCTTCGTGAAAGACAGGGTGACGTCGCCGACATGAAAGCCGTACTTGCTCATGGCAGCACGGTTGAGCATGACCTGCTCGCTCATGAGGTACATCCAGTCTTCCATGCGCACGTCGATGACCTTGCCATCGACCGGCAGCGCCAGCGTGTAACGCCAGCGCAGCGCATTGCCGGCCACGACCCCTTCGGCCTGTCCGACGACGTCGGCGGCCGTGCCGGTGTAGCTGCCGGCGCCGGTCTTGCGCAGCGTCCAGACGCGGCGCTGCCTGGTGCCGTCCGAATAGGTGAAGTCTTCATCGAGCGTGCCGACGTCGCCCTGCCAGCTGCACGTCATGACGACGGCAAAACGCTTGATGAC
>JANXSS010000513.1 GCA_025356535.1 Herminiimonas sp. | reverse complement strand
TTGCGGCATCCAGTGATTGGCGCAACCGGCCAGGTACTTGTCCCATGCCCACTTGTACTTGAACGGCACCAGCTGATTGACGTCGGTGCTGCCGTTGATGATGCGCTTGTCGGCGGCATTCATGCGCCGGGTCGGATCGATGATGAGCGGCTTGGCCACCGGTGCAGCATCGAACGCCGTCTCAGCATTCGCTGCCAGCGAGGTGCGCGCCAGCGAGGCCAGCGGCGCCGATTGCAGCAGGGATGGCGCCGCCTTCGGTGGCACCGGGTTGGCTGCAGCGTGCGGCCGTGCCGCCGGTGTGACTTCTTCTTCCCAATTGAGCATGTTTTTTCCAGTTCCGATTTTGCTTGGTCATGCGCGTGCGTATTGTCCGTCTGCACGCGCCACTTGTTTGCTTGTTCGCTCGCTTACTACCGCCTGACTGATTACTGGCAGGCTTCGCATTCCTCGAATCCGTCGTCACCCGGACGCAGCATGCAGGCCGGACCGGCCAGCTCCGGCGCCGCCAGGCTGGCCGAACCCATCGCCGCGCCGCCCGACAGACCGCCGTCGGCCGACACCGCATTCAACGCACCGGTGGTCGAGGTCGATTTCTCGGTATGCGTGGCGCCCATCGTGCGCAGGTAGTAGGTCGTCTTGAGTCCCCGCAGCCAGGCCAGCTTGTAGGTTTCGTCGAGCTTCTTGCCGGAGGCGCCCGCCATGTAGATGTTGAGCGACTGCGCCTGGTCGATCCATTTCTGCCGGCGCGATGCAGCTTCCACCAGCCAGGACGGCTCGACTTCGAATGCGGTGGCGTAGATTTCGCGCAGGTCCTGCGGAATGCGGTCGATCTTTGCCAGGCTGCCATCGAAATACTTCAGGTCCGAGATCATCACTTCATCCCACAGGCCGCGCGCCTTCAGGTCCCGCACCAGGTATTCATTGATCTCGGTGAATTCGCCCGACAGGTTCGATTTCACGTACAGGTTCTGGTAGGTCGGCTCGATGCAGGCTGCCACGCCAATGATATTGGAAATCGTCGCCGTCGGTGCGATCGCCACGCAGTTCGAATTGCGCATGCCGTGTTCGCGGATACGGGCCCGCAGCGGTTCCCAGTCCATCGACACCGACATGTCGGTTTCCAGGTAACCGCCGCGCTCGTCGGCCAGCAGTTTCAAGGAGTCCTGCGGCAGGATGCCACGGTCCCAGAGCGAGCCGCGGTAGGAACTGTAGCGGCCGCGCTCTTCGGCCAGCTCGGTCGATGCCAGGTAGGCGTAGTAACAGACCGCTTCCATCGAATTGTCGGCAAACGTCACGGCATCGTTGGAGGCATAAGGCATGCGCATCATGTGCAGGCAGTCCTGGAAACCCATGATGCCCAGACCGACCGGGCGGTGCCGCAGGTTGGCGTCGCGGGCCTTCTTGACGGCGTAGTAATTGATGTCGATGACGTTGTCGAGCATGCGCATGGCGGTGCGAATCGTCGCCTGCAGCTTGACGTGATCGAGCTTGCCATCCTTCATGTGCGCCGGCAGGTTGACCGAACCGAGGTTGCAGACCGCGATTTCGGATTCGTTGGTGTTCAACGTGATCTCGGTGCAGAGATTCGAGCTGTGCACCATGCCGACATGCGACTGCGGCGAGCGGATGTTGCACGGGTCCTTGAAAGTGATCCACGGATGGCCGGTCTCGAACAGCATCGACAGCATCTTGCGCCACAGGTCGAGTGCCGCGATCTTCTTGAACAGGCGCAGCTCGCCGCGCGCAGCTTTTGCTTCATAGCCGGTATAGGCCGCCTCGAAGTCACGCCCGACCTTGTCATGCAGGTCCGGCACGTCGGAGGGTGAAAACAGCATCCAGTCGCCCTTTTCCATCACCCGCTTCATGAACAGGTCGGGAATCCAGTTGGCGGTGTTCATGTCGTGCGTACGGCGGCGATCGTCGCCGGTGTTCTTGCGCAGGTCGAGGAATTCCTCGATGTCCATGTGCCAGGTTTCCAGGTAGGCGCAGACCGCGCCCTTGCGCTTGCCGCCCTGGTTGACTGCGACCGCCGTGTCGTTGACCACTTTGAGGAAGGGGACGACGCCCTGCGACTTGCCGTTGGTGCCCTTGATGTGGGCGCCGAGCGAACGCACCGGCGTCCAGTCGTTGCCCAGGCCGCCGGCGTATTTTGCCAGCAGCGCGTTTTCCTTGATGGCGTCGTAGATGCCTTCGAGGTCATCCGAGACGGTGGTCAGGTAGCACGACGAGAGTTGCGAGCGCTGGGTGCCGGAATTGAACAGCGTCGGCGTCGAACTCATGAAGTCGAACGACGACAGCAGGTTGTAGAACTCGATGGCGCGGGCTTCACGGTTGATCTCGCCCAGCGACAGGCCCATCGCCACGCGCATGAAGAACGCCTGCGGCATTTCGATGCGCACGTCGCGGATGTGCAGGAAGTAGCGGTCGTACAGCGTCTGCAGGCCGAGATAGCCGAACTGCAGGTCGCGCTCGGGCTTCAATGCCGCCGCCAGTTGCGCCAGGTCGTATTGCGCCAGCTTGGCGTCGAGCAGGTCGGCCTCTATGCCTTTCTTGATGTATTTCGGGAAGTACTCTATATAGTGTGCCGGTGCGTCGTCCTGCGCGACTTCCTGGCCGAAGACCTCCTTGCGCACCGTGTGCATCAAAAGACGTGCGGTGACCGTGCTGTAGGCCGGGTCCTTTTCCATCAGCGCGCGCGCGGCCAGGATCGCCGACTTGTGCAACTCTTCGACCGGCACGCCGTCGTACAGGTTCTTCAGTGTCTCGGCCAGGATCGCGGCCGCGTCCACATGCTTTTCCAGGCCGATGCAGGCAGCGGCAATCAAGCTGCGCACCTGGTCCATGTCGAGCGGACGGCGCTGGCCATTTTCGGTGACATGCAGCTGCGTGCCGGCCACGGCCGGCCTTGCCGCCTGCTGCTGGGCGCGCTCTTCCATCCGCTTGGCGCGGTACAGCACATAGGCGCGCGCCACATCATGTTCGCCCGAGCGCATCAGGGCGAGCTCGACCTGGTCCTGTATGTCTTCGATATGGAAGGTGCCGCCGGCAGGCTGACGCCGCACCAGCGCACCGACCACGCTCGAGGTCAGCTGCTCGACCAGTTCGCGCACGCGCGCCGATGCAGCGCCCTGGCCGCCGTTGACTGCCAAAAACGCCTTGGTCAAGGCGATTGAAATCTTCGACGGCTCGAAACCGACCACGCCGCCGTTGCGGCGGATGATGCGGTAGTCGGCCAGGGTCACGCCGGCGGCCGTCGACTGCGCGGCAGTGTTCGATGCCGTATTGGCGAACGGTGCGACGATGCCGAATTCGGCAGGGGACTTGAGGGAGGTTTCCAGACCAGATTGCATTGATGCTCCTGTAGCGATTCATCACTCAAAGCATGATCGCCGGTTGTGGTTTTGTGTTGAACACGCCTGCCAAGAGGCGCTGATTGTGAATACCCCGGGGCAGTCACCGGTGGCGCTGCAGCATGGATTATCGCTGGCTGAGCGGCCTGCACCGGCCGACTGAAACCACTACATCTAGTGATCTACGAGGTATAGGCACTAATTCTAGTACCGGAATGACCAAGGTGCAACAGATAAACTTGCCCTGGAATCGAATATTTTGCTTGCGTTTACCGCTCTTCCCGGTGCCGCAAGAGTCGCTCTTTTCAGGCCGTCGGCGTGTCGCCCGCAAAGCGCGGCAGCGTGTCGGCGCACGCTGTCGGCGCGCGCCTGAAATGGGCGCGAAGGCAGGCATTTCGGTACGCTTGCCAGTCGAAGAACGGGCCCGGATCGGTCTTGCGGCCGGGGGCGACATGCTCATGGCCGACGACTGCTGCCAGCGCGTGGCGCGCCTGCAACGCCAGGCTCAGACCGACCAGCGTTCGGTACTGTGCCGGCTCGAACGGCTGCGTATCGGTGCCTTCCATTTCGATACCAATTGAGAAATCGTTGCAATGCGAGCGTCCGGCAAATGTCGACGCGCCCGCATGCCAGGCGCGGCGCAGGGTCGGCACGAACTGCAAGAGGCTGCCGTCGCGCCGCACCAGGAAATGCGCCGACACGCGCAGCGGGCGCAATTGTTCGAAATACGGATGCGCAGTGTAATCGAGTCGGTTGCAAAACAGCGCTTCGATGCAGTCGCCGCCGAATTCTCCCGGGGGCAGGCTGATGTTATGAATGATCAGCAGGTCGAGCGCACTGCCCGCGCTGCGGTCATCGCAGTTTGGCGACGGCACCCGGCGCGCTGCAGCGCACCAGCCATCGGCATCCAGGGTGAAGTCGGTCGGCAGCGACACGGCTTACTCGGGTTCGTGAATGTCGAGCCGCTGCATCCGGTAGCGCAATTGCCGGAAGCTCAGGCCCAGCAGTTCGGCTGCAGCGGTACGATTGAAGCGGGTGCGGGCCAGCGCGCGCCGGATGATCTGGCATTCGACGCTGTCGAGATACTCGGCCAGGGCCAGCGGCAAGGCCGGTTCCGGCAGGCCGGCACCGGCGGCGGCCACAAGTGCGGGTGCGGGTGCGGGTGCGGGTGCGGGTGCGGGTGCGGGTGCGGGTGCGGGCAGGCCCGAGCCATCGGCAGCCGGGGCGTCGGGCGCGGCAGGCGCCGGCCGCTCCTCCAAAGGCACCGGCAGTGCCGCGCCGCGCAACGCCAGGTCCTCGACCTCGATCACGCCGCCATTGGCAAACGCCATGGCCCGCTCCAGGATGTTTTCGAGTTCGCGCACGTTGCCGGGAAAGCCATGCCGGCACAACGCCTGCAGCGCCGCCTGCGACAGCACGGCGCGACTGCCCTCGCCTGCCAGGCGTTCCAGAATGGTCTCGGCCAGCAGGCCGATGTCATCGATGCGCTCGCGCAGCGGCGGCAGCTTGAGTTCGATGACGTTGAGGCGATAGAACAGATCCTGGCGAAAGCGCCCGCTCTCCACGCAGGCAGCGAGGTCCTGGTGGGTCGCGCTGATCAGGCGCACGTCGACCGGTTCTTCGGCAGTCGCGCCGACCTTGCGCACCCGGCGCTCCTGGATCGCCCGCAACAGCTTGACCTGCATTGCCAGCGGCAGGTCGGCGACTTCATCGAGCAGGAGCGTGCCGCCATTGGCCGCCTGAAAAAAGCCGTCGCGGTCGTCGGCCGCGCCGGTAAAGGCGCCCTTGCGGTAACCGAAGAATTCCGCTTCCATCAGCGCTTCGGGAATCGCGCCGCAATTGACCGCGATGAAGGGCTTGTCGGCGCGTGCGCTCAGGGCATGGATGTCGCGCGCGGCCAGTTCCTTGCCGCTGCCGGATTCGCCGTTGATGGCAACCGGCGCCATGCTGCGCGCCAGGCGCACGATCTGCGCGCGCAGATCCTGTATCGCCCGCGACTGCCCACGCAGG
>JANXSS010000512.1 GCA_025356535.1 Herminiimonas sp. | reverse complement strand
CGAAGCGGTCTCGAAGATCCGTTCGGCAATGCCGGGCGGCGTCATCTCGGCGGGTAACGCCAGCCAGTTTTCCGACGGCGCCTCGGTTGCCATCGTCATGAGCAGCAAGGTGGCCGAAGCCAAGGGCTTGAAGCCGCTTGGCATCTTCCGCGGTTTTGCAATCGCCGGCTGCGAGCCCGATGAAATGGGCATCGGCCCGGTGTATGCAATTCCAAAGCTGCTGAAGAAAGCCGGACTGAAGGTCGAAGACATCGACCTGTGGGAACTGAACGAAGCCTTTGCCGTGCAGGTGCTGTATTGCGCCGACACGCTCGGCATTCCGCTCGACCGCCTCAACGTCAACGGCGGCGCGATCGCGGTCGGCCATCCGTACGGCGTCTCCGGCGCGCGCCTGACCGGGCATGCGCTGATCGAAGGCAAGCGGCGCGGCGCAAAGTATGTCGTCGTCACGATGTGCATCGGCGGTGGCCAGGGCGCGGCCGGCCTGTTCGAAGTCTGCCACTGACCGTTTCGACGGGACGGCCTGCAACCGGCCCTAGTGCAACCTGAAACCGGCGCCGCATCGCGCAGTCACGCGGCGCCCGAACAGCAACGGGACCCCAGCAATGCAATCAAAGATACTGTCACGCCGCGACCTCGACTTCCTGCTCTATGAATGGCTCAACGTCGAGCAACTGACCGCGCGCAGCCGCTACGCCGATCATTCGCGCGAAACCTTCGATGCGGCAATCGACACCTGCGAACAGATCGCCAACGACCTGTTTGCGCCGCACAACAAGAAGAACGATCAGCACGAGCCGCATTTCGATGGCGAGCAGGTGCAGATGATCCCCGAGGTCAAGGCCGCACTCGATGTCTTTTCTGCCGCCGGCCTGATGGCGGCCGGCCAGGACTTCGACCACGGCGGCATGCAGTTGCCGGTGGTGGTCGAGAAAGCCGGCTTTGCCTACTTCAAGGGCGCCAACGTCGGCACCTCCTCGTATCCGTTTTTGACGATCGGCAACGCCAACACGCTGATGAAGTGCGGCACGCCCGAGCAGATCGAGACCTTCGTCAAGCCGATGCTGGCCGGGCGCTTCTTCGGCACCATGTGCCTGTCGGAGCCGCAGGCCGGATCGAGCCTGTCGGACATCGTCACCCGCGCCACGCCGCAGGACGACGGCACCTACCGGCTGACCGGCAACAAGATGTGGATCTCCGCCGGCGAGCATGAACTGTCGGAAAACATCGTCCACCTGGTGCTGGCAAAGGTGCCCGGCCCGGACGGCAAGCTGATTCCCGGCGTCAAGGGCATTTCGCTGTTCATCGTGCCGAAAAAACTGGTCAATCCGGACGGCACCCTGGGCGAGCGCAACGACGTCGTGCTGGCCGGCCTGAACCACAAGATGGGCTATCGCGGCACCACCAACTGCCTGCTCAATTTCGGCGAAGGCAAGTTCAAACCGGGCGGGCGCGCCGGCGCCGTCGGCTACCTGGTCGGCGATGTGCACCGGGGACTGGCCAACATGTTCCACATGATGAACGAGGCGAGGATCGGCGTGGGACTGGGCGCCGTCATGCTCGGCTACACCGGCTACCTGCATGCGCTCGACTATGCCCGCAGCCGCCCGCAGGGACGCCATCCCTTGAACAAGGACCCGGCGCTGCCGCAGTTGCCGATCATCGAGCACACCGACGTGCGGCGCATGCTGCTGGCGCAGAAATCCTATGTCGAGGGCGGCCTGGCGCTGGCCTTGTACTGCGCCAGGCTGGTCGACGACGAGCGCACGGAGCCGTCGCCCGAGGCACGCCGCAAGGCGACGCTGCTGCTCGACATCCTCACGCCGATCGCAAAATCCTGGCCCTCCCAGTGGTGCCTGGAAGCGAACAACCTGGCGATCCAGGTCCATGGCGGCTACGGCTACACGCGTGAATACAATGTCGAGCAGTTCTATCGCGACAACCGCCTGAATCCGATCCACGAAGGCACGCACGGCATCCAGGGTCTCGATCTGCTGGGCCGCAAGGTGGTCATGCAGGACGGCGCCGCATTCGACGCCCTGCGCAGCACGATGACCGGCACGATTGCGCAGGCAGCGGCCCATCCTGCATTGCAGGCCTACGGCGCGGCGCTGCAGGCGGCGCTGGCGCGCATGAGCGACGCCACCGCCACGCTGCATGCGGTAGGCGACCTGAACCGCACGCTGGCCAACGCCTCGATCTATCTCGAAGCGTTCGGCCACATGGTGCTGGCCTGGATCTGGCTGGAACAGGCGCTGCTGTGCGTGGACAAGGCGCACACGCAGCACGACGCGGATTTCTACCGCGGCAAGCTGCAGGCCTGCGCCTATTTCTTCAAATGGGAGCTGCCGAAGATCGACGCGCAGATCGCGCTGCTGGAGAGCATCGACACCACCACGCTGGACATGCAGGACGGCTGGTTCTGATGCTGCGCCACGTCGTCATGTGGAAGTTGAAGGACCATGCCGAAGGCGCCGACCGCGCCGCGAACCTGGTGAAAATGCAGGCGCTGCTCGATAGCTGCATCGACCTGGTGCCGGGCATGCTGCAGTTCACCACGGCGGTAGCCGCGCCGGGTTTCGAGGCGACCTGCGACATCATTCTCGACGCGACCTTTGCCAGCCGCGCGGCGCTGGACGCCTATCAATCGCATCCGCATCATGTTGCGATGAAGCCGTTCATCGGCGCCATCCGGGCCGAGCGGCAATGCATGGATTACGAAGTGCCGGACCGGCTGCCCTGAAGCCCGGTTCGCAATAGCTGACCCCATCGACAAACAAATAAAAAAGGAGACGACATGCGCACCACACAACAACTTTTCGATCTGACCGGCCGCACTGCACTGGTCACCGGCGGCTCGCGCGGACTCGGGCTGCAGATTGCCGAAGCGCTGGGCGAGCAGGGCGCGAAAATCGTCATCAGCGCCCGCAAGCAGAATGAGCTCGACGAAGCCGTCGCCCACCTGAGTGCGCGTGGCATCGACGCATCGGCGATTGCCGCCGACCTATCGCTGGAGAGCGCGGTGCAGCCGCTGGTGACCGAAGCCATGCAGCGCCTCGGCCATATCGACATCCTGGTCAACAATGCGGGCGCGAGCTGGGGCGCGCCGGCCGAGGACCATCCGATCGAAGCCTGGGACAAGGTGATGAACCTGAACATCCGCAGCATCTTCATGCTGTCGCAGGCGGTCGGCAAAGCGTCGATGATTCCACGCAAGTACGGCCGCATCGTCAACGTCGCCTCGATCGCCGGCCTGTTCGGCAACGGCCCGGACTCGATGCAGACCATCGCCTACAACACGTCCAAGGGCGCGGTGGTCAATTTTACCCGCACGCTGGCCGGCGAATGGGGCCGCTACAACATCACGGTTAATGCGGTCGCGCCCGGTTTCTTTCCCTCGAAGATGACCAAGGGCTTGCTCGACCGGCTCGGCCGCGACGAAATCGCCTCGCATGCGCCGCTGCAGCGCCTGGGCGACGACGAGGACCTGAAAGGCGCCGCACTGCTGTTTGCCTCCGACGCCGGCAAACACATCACAGGACAGATCCTGGCCGTCGATGGCGGCGTCTCGGCCGTCTGAACCCGACCGCCATGGCGCTTCTGACACACGATTCGGCGCCGCAGCCGTTTCCGTCCGACATACCGTTCCTGAGCGACCTCGGCGTCGAATTCCTCGGCATGGGCGACGGCGAAGCGCAGGTGGCGCTGACGCTGCAGGCGCGTCACTGCAACAGCTGGCATGTCGCCCATGGCGGCGTCGTCATGACGCTGCTCGATGTCGTCATGGCGATGGCCGGGCGCTCGCTCGACCCCGACGCCCGTGGCGGCGTGACGGTGGAAATGAAGACCAGCTTCGTGCAGCCGGCCGGCAACGCCGGCTCGCGCATCGTCGCCCGTGGCCGCGCCTTTCACCGATCGACGACGATGGTGTTCTGCGAAGCCGACCTGTGGAACGAAGACCGGCTGGTAGCCAAGGCAATGGGCACGTTCAAGTACTTGAAGCGCAGCGCTTCTTCCCGGACCGGCAAGCCTGAGCCAGGTTGATCCGGCCTGATTCGGTTTGATTCGCCCCCCCACGGCCACGCATACCGCATACAACCTTTTCTGAAAGCGATACCCATGACAACCTATCAACGCCTGGTGCTTGCCTCCCGACCGCAGGGTGCAGTATTGGCAACCGACTTTCGCCTGGAGACAGCCACCGTGGCGCCGCTGAAGGACGGTCAAGTCCTGGTGCGCAATCATTTCCTGTCGCTCGACCCCTACATGCGCATGCGCATGGAAGACGTCAAGAGCTATGCAGCACCGCAGGCGATCGGCGAGACCATGATCGGCGGCACGGTCGGTGAAGTGGTCGAATCGAAGCATCCGAAATATGCTGCCGGCGACACGGTCGTGGGCATGCTCGGCTGGGCCGAAATGGGCGTCTGCGATGGCATGCAGCTGCGCCGGGTCGACGCCACCCACGTGCCGCTGTCGGCCTACCTGGGCGCGGTCGGCATGCCCGGCATGACCGCCTGGTACGGCCTGACCCAGATCATCGCGCCGAAAGCCGGCGAAACAGTGGTGGTGTCGGCCGCCAGCGGCGCCGTCGGCAGCGTCGTCGGGCAACTGGCGAAGCTGCGCGGCTGCCGCGCCGTCGGCATTGCCGGCGGCGCCGAGAAATGCGCCTATGTCGTCGATGAATTGGGCTTCGATGCCTGCATCGATTACAAGGCCGGCAACCTGGCCGCAGACATCAAGGCCGCCACGCCCGACGGCATCGACGGCATCTTCGAAAACGTCGGCGGCACGATCTTCGACACCTGCCTGGCGCGCATGAATCCGTTTGGCCGGATCGCCCTGTGCGGCCTGATCTCGGGCTATGACGGCGAGCCGATGACGATCAGTAACGTGCGCAATTTCCTGACCATGCGCCTGTCGATGCGCGGCTTCATCGTCTCGGAACACATCGAACTGTGGCCGCAGGGACTGGGCGAGCTGGGCGGCCTGGTCGCCGGCGGCAAGCTGAAATTTCGCGAGTCGGTGGCGCAGGGACTGGCAGCCGCACCGGAGGCCTTCATCGGTCTGCTAAAGGGCCGCAACTTCGGCAAGCAGCTCGTCAAGCTGGTCTGAAAATCTAAACAATCCAAGGGGACGACATGGAAAACCATCGCGGCAAGGTCGCCGTCATCACCGGCGGCGCCAGCGGTTTCGGTCTGGAGTTTGCACGGCTGGGCGCTGCACGCGGCATGAAACTGGTGCTGGCCGACGTCCAGCAGAATGCCCTCGACACGGCGCGCGCGGAACTGGAAGCAGCCGGCGCCGAAGTGCTGGCCATGCAATGCGACGTGCGCAGCGGCGCGGCAGTGCAGGCGCTGGCCGACGCCACCATGGCGCGCTTCGGCGCGGTGCACCTGCTGTTCAACAATGCCGGCGTGGGCGCCGGCGGCCTGGTCTGGGAAAACACCCAGGCCGACTGGGAGTGGGTGCTTGGCGTCAATCTCTGGGGCGTGATCCACGGCGTGCGCATCTTCACGCCGCTGATGCTGGCCACTGCCAAGACCGAGCCCGGTTATCAGGGCCATATCGTCAATACCGCATCGATGGCAGGCCTGTTGAATGCGCCGACCATGGGCATCTATAACGTCTCCAAGCATGCGGTCGTGTCGCTCTCGGAGTCGCTGTACCAGGACTTGAAACTGGTCGAGGCACCGATCGGCGCCTCCGTGCTGTGCCCGTATTTCGTACCGACCGGTATCAGCCAGTCGCATCGCAACCGTCCCGAGGAAGTGCGCAATGTGGACGCCGCGCCCACGGCCAGCCAGCGCGCTGCCCAGGCGATGTCGGACAAGGCGGTCAACTCCGGCAAGGTTTCGGCAGTCGACGTGGCGAACATGACATTCGACGCCATCGATACCGACCAGTTCTATATTTATTCCCATCCGCACGCCCTGTCGAACGTGCAGCAGCGCATGCAAGAGATCGTCAGCCACAGCAACCCGGGCGATCCGTATGCAGCCGTACCGCACATCCGCGACATGCTGCGCGCAAAACTGGCCGGCGGCTGATGTCATGAGCGCGACCATCCAGGATCAGCAATTCGTTACCCTCGGCAACGGCATCACGCTGCACTACGCAACGGCCGGCGAAGCGGGCAAACCGCTGCTGCTGTTTCTGCATGGTTTTCCGGAATTCTGGTATGAATGGCGCGATCAGCTGGCCGAATTCGGTACCGATCATTTCGCGGTGGCGCCGGACTTGCGTGGCTTTAATCTGTCGGACATGCCGGACGATCTGTCGGCCTACAAGGCGCGTCACATCATCGACGACCTGCAGCGGCTGGTGGCGCACCTGGGCTATCGGGAGTGCGTCGTGATCGCGCACGACTGGGGCGGTGCGATCGCCTGGAGCCTGGCAATCGCCGTGCCGCAGATGTTGAAGCGTCTGATCATCATCAACTCGCCGCATCCCTATCTTTTCCTCAAGTCCCTGGCAGAAGATCCGGCGCAGCAGGCGGCCAGCGCTTACATGAACTGGCTGCGTGCCGAGGGTTCCGAGACCGCCCTGGCAGAGGACGACTTCAAGCGCATGGATGGTTTTTTCAATGCGATGGGCCAGCCGCCGGCCGGCTGGTTCGAAGGCGACACGCGCGAGCGCTATCACGCCTGCTGGCGCCGCGGCCTGCGCGGCGGCGTCAATTACTATCGGGCCACGCCAGCCCATCCACCGGCGCCGGGCCATCCGGGGCCGCTCAGCATGACACTGCGGCCGGACGACTTCCGCGTCACGGTGCCGACCCGGGTCATCTGGGGCGAAGCCGACATGGCGCTGCCGGCCACGCTGCTCGATGGTCTGGAAGCTGTGGTCGATGACCTGCAGATTCAGCGCATCGCCGACGGCAGCCACTGGATCATTCATGAACAGCCGGAGCGCGTCAATCGCCTGATTCGGGGCTTCCTGCCGCTGCCTGACTGACGCGGACGCGCTACACCGGCGCGACCGACTTCTCTGCAAGTCTCAAAAAGCCTATCGCGGATCGGCAAAAAGAGTACACTTGCCAAAATGCACTGAAAGTAGCTGCAAAAAACGAACTACTGGTCGGATCCCGCGCCAGGACCCTGCCGGCTCCCTGCGAGGAAAGGCAGCATGAATCAGATCAACAGCCTGCCGCTTCCATACAGCATCAAGCGCGACGGCGTCTCCATCACCAACTGCGACGATGAACCCGTGCAAACGCCTGGCTGCATCCAGGACCATGGAATGATGCTGACGATGCATCCGGACGATCTGCTGGTGAGTCAGGTCAGCGACAATTGCGAGCGCTGGACCGGCGAGCCGGTCGCTGCGTTGCTGGGCCGGCCGCTGGCGGCCATCATCGGTGGCCCGGCCGAGCGGCGGGTCGCCCACATGCTCACCACCGAAAACCTGCAGAACAATCCCACGTACGCCCTGACAGTGCGTTTGCCCGGCATGCGCGCCAAGGCCGATGCGCTCGACCTCAGCCTGCACCTGTCGGATGGCGTCCTGATCCTGGAGCTGGAGCCGACCGGTCGCGATGCAGCCGGCAGCGCGCCGGCCGGCGATTACTACGCAATGGTCAAGCAAACGCTGACGCGGCTGCGCGCGACCCGCACCCTGGCAACATTCTGCGACGCCACCGCGCTCGAAATGCGCCATGTGACGGGATTGGACCGCGTCATGGTCTATCGCTTCCATGCCGACGACAGCGGCGAAGTCGTGGCCGATGCGCATCGAGCCGACTTGCACTCGTGGCTGGGCCTGCATTATCCGGCCAGCGACATCCCGAAACCGGC
>JANXSS010000511.1 GCA_025356535.1 Herminiimonas sp. | reverse complement strand
GGTGAGCACCTTTACGTCTGCCTTGACGCGCTCGATGGTGTCGGCGTCGCGCGGATTGTCGAGCACGTCGGCAATCAGGTGGCCGACCTTCGCCGCTTCGGTGGCGCCGAAGCCGCGCGTGGTCATCGCCGGGCTGCCCAGGCGGATGCCGGAGGTGACGAACGGCTTTTCCGGATCGTTCGGAATCGCGTTCTTGTTGCAGGTCATGTGCGCCGTGCCGAGGATCGCCTCGGCTTCCTTGCCGTTGATGTTCTTGGCGCGCAGGTCGACCAGCATCACGTGCGACTCGGTGCGCCCGGAAACGATGCGCAGGCCGCGCTCGATGAGCGTTTTTGCCAGCACGTCGGCATTCGTCAGCACCTGCTGCTGGTAGGCCTTGAACTCCGGCGTCAGCGCTTCCTTGAAGGCCACCGCCTTGCCGGCGATCACATGCATGAGCGGTCCGCCCTGGATGCCGGGGAAAATCGCCGAATTGATGGCTTTCTCGAACTGCGACTTCATCAGGATTATGCCGCCGCGCGGGCCGCGCAGGGACTTGTGCGTGGTCGATGTGACGAAGTCGGCATGCGGCACCGGATTCGGATAGACGCCGGCGGCGATCAGGCCGGCGTAGTGCGCCATGTCGACCATGAAATACGCGCCGACATCCTTCGCGACCCTGGCAAAGCGCTCGAAATCGATCTTCAGCGAGTAGGCGGAGGCGCCGGCGATGATCAGTTTGGGGCGGCGCTCGTGGGCCAGACGTTCCATGGCGGCGTAATCGATGGCTTCGTTTTCATCCAGTCCATAGGAGACCACGTCGAACCACTTGCCGGACATGTTGAGCGGCATGCCATGCGTCAGGTGGCCGCCTTCTGCCAGCGACATGCCCATGATGGTGTCGCCGGGCTTGAGCATGGCAAAGAACACGGCCTGGTTGGCCTGGGAGCCGGAGTTCGGCTGGACATTGGCCGCTTCGGCGCCGAAGAGCTCCTTGACGCGGTTGATCGCCAGCGTTTCGGCCACGTCGACGTACTCGCAGCCGCCGTAATAGCGCTTGCCGGGATAGCCCTCGGCATACTTGTTGGTCAGTTGCGAGCCCTGCGCCTGCATCACGGCCGGCGAGGTGTAGTTTTCGGAAGCGATCAGCTCGATGTGATCCTGCTGGCGGCGGGTTTCCAGCTGCACTGCGGCCCACAGTTCCGGGTCGACGTTTGCAAGGGTGTGGGATTTCGAAAACATGAGAGTTCCAATCGATGAAAGGGCTGCCCGAAAGCCGGGTCCAAAATCGAATGAGGGCCGCTGAAAACGAATGGATACGAACGGATTCGAACCGGATTCGGGCAGCCTCAAACGTACTGACCATCTTGGCTACCCAGGCGCACGGCGGATGAAATCTCACGCTTCCCGGTGGAACTCCACCTTTCGGCAGTCGCCGCGCACCGGTCGGAGGCAAAACAATCCAGCCGACCTGCACCGCAGCGTGCCGCTTTTCGCCAGTCACGTGAGACGAAATGGTGCCAAATTTTACGGCAGCGTGCGCTTTTCGGCAAGTCTGCTGCGATGCATCAGGCCGCGACGCCTCCTGCCGCTGCCGTCTGCCTGCCGTCTGCCTGCCGTGGGCGTCGTGCGGTCCGGGCCACGGCCGGCGTCACCGCTTTGGGCTACAATCGCCGCGACTGCTCTTCCCTACTGCCAAGGAACCAACATGATTGTCCTGATTACCGGCGCCACAGCCGGCTTCGGCGCCGAGATGGCCCGCAAGTTCGTCCGCCACGGGCACCGCGTCATCGCCACCGGCCGCCGCGCCGAGCGCCTCGCGGCGCTGGCCGCCGAACTGGGCGCGGCGCTGTTGCCGTGCGAACTGGACGTCACCGACCGCGCCTCGATCGCCGCAGCGCTGGCGGGCCTGCCCGCCGACTGGCAGCAGGTCGATGTCCTGATCAACAATGCCGGCCTGGCCCTGGGCGTGGCGCCGGCGCAGGAAGCCAGCCTGGACGACTGGTTCACCATGATCGACACCAACTGCAAGGGCGTCGTCGCCATGACGCATGCACTGCTGCCGCAGATGGTGGCGCGTGGCAGCGGCCTGGTCATCAACCTTGGCTCGATCGCCGGCAATGCACCTTACCCCGGCGGCAACGTGTATGGCGCCACCAAGGCGTTCGTCGACCATTTCACGCTGAACCTGCGCGCCGACCTGGTCGGCACCGGCGTGCGCACCACCAACATCGCGCCGGGTCTGTGCGGCGGCACCGAATTCACCAATGTGCGCCTCAAGGGCGACGATGCGGCGGCAGCCAGGGTGTATGCCGGCACGGTGCCGCTCTCGGCCGCCGACATTGCCGAGACCGCCTACTGGATCGCCACCCTGCCAGCGCACGTCAATATCAACCAGCTCGAGATCATGCCCACCTGCCAGGGCTTCGGGCCATTGACCATCAAGCGCACCTGAGATGCAGCCTGCCGCGGGCGCGCCGTTCACCTGGACGGTGCGGGTGTATTACGAAGACACCGATGCAGGGGGCATCGTCTTCTATGCCAATTACCTGAAATTCTTCGAGCGCGCCCGCACCGAATGGCTGCGCAGCGGCGGCATCGACCAGTCGAGCCTGGCGGCAAGCGACGGCCTGATGTTCGTGGTCATGCATACCGCCGTCGACTATCATTGCCCAGCGAAATTAGATAATGAACTGAAACTGTCTGTGGTGGTCGAAAGGCTCGGTCGTGCCTCCGTCGAATTCGTCCAGCAGGCCTGGCGCATCGATGCCGCAGACACTGCGGGGCCGGACGCAGGTGCACCAGTAGCCGGCAAGGCGGCATGCCTGCTGGCCACCGCGCGCATCCGGGTCGCCTGTGTCGACCAGTACACCCTGCGACCGCGGGCCATTCCAGACCAGATAAGGCGTTTTGCCCAGGACCGGACCTAGGCCAGGCGCTGCTGCGACGCCGCAAAAACCGTTTGCGTGCCGGGCGCCCTGCTGCAATCATGAAGCGTTCGTCGCAGCGCGGATTTACGGCCGATTCCAGGGCGATGGCACGGCGCTAAAATGAAACCAAATGCAACCTCGGGCGGAAAATGCCTTATCGGCAAGATTTTGCGCATACAATTTATGTCTCCTGACCAGGCCCACTGATCCATGACCGTTACCCAAGATTTATCGTTCCTGACACTGATCACCAACGCCTCCGTGATCGTGCAACTGGTCATGGCGCTGCTGCTGGGCGTCTCGGTCATGAGCTGGACCTATATTTTCCGCAAGATGTTTGCCATTCGCGCAGCCCAGGCGCAGACAGAGGAGTTCGAGCGTGCATTCTGGTCGGGCGGGAATCTGGCAACGCTGTATCAGGATGCCATGTCGAATCGCAGGAAAAGCGCCGGCAGGACCGGTGCGCTGGAACGCATCTTCGAGGCCGGCATGAGTGAATTTTCCAAGGCCCGCGCCGCCGTCGGCAAGACCCCGCTGGACGCCGGCGCCCTGCTCGACGGCGCCCGCCGCGCCATGCGGGCGGCCTACCAGCGCGAGATGGACGGCCTGGAGTCGCACCTCGCTTTCCTGGCCTCGGTCGGCTCGGTGTCGCCCTATGTCGGCCTGTTCGGCACCGTCTGGGGCATCATGAACGCCTTTCGCGGCCTGGCCAACGTGCAGCAGGCAACGCTGGCTGCGGTCGCGCCCGGCATCGCCGAGGCGCTCATTGCAACGGCCATCGGCCTGTTCGCCGCGATTCCGGCAGTCGTTGCCTACAACCGTTATTCGCACGACATCGACCGGCTGGCGATCCGCTTCGAGAGTTTCATCGAAGAGTTTTCCAACATTCTCCAGCGGCAGGCGCACTGATGGCCGGCCAGTCGTCGATGCGCAGCGGCCGCGCGCGCCGCTTCAAGGCGGAAATCAACGTCGTGCCCTACATCGACGTGATGCTGGTGCTGCTGGTGATCTTCATGGTCGCCGCACCGCTGGCCAACCCGAGCGTGATCAACCTGCCGACGGCCGGCAAGTCGGCATTGCCGCCGACGCAGTACATACAGATCATCCTGAAACCGGACAGCGCTGCCAGCATCGGCCTGGGCGGCGCGCAGGCCGGTGCCGCCCGCCCCGAGGCCTTCGACAGCCGCGCCGCGCTGCTCAAGCGCCTGCGCGCGCTGCACGAAGAGGCACCCGACATGCCGGTCATGATCTCGGCAGACAAGGACATCCGGTACGACGAAGTCATCCAGATGATTTCCGAGGCAAAGAAGGCCGGCGTCGACCGGGTGGGCCTTGCAACCAGATAAGCGCCCGCGCAATGACCGATAGCACGCCCTACCGCCTGCCGCAGCAACCGGGTCGCTGGCGGGCCATTGCACTGGCCGCCGTCGTCCATGCGGCGCTGTTTGCCTTTCTGTGGTTCGGCGTGAACTGGCAGAATCAGACACCGGTGGCCGTCGAGGCGGAGGTCTGGAGTCCGCAGGCAAGGGAAGCGGCGCCGCGCGCCGTGGCCGAGCCGCCGGCGCGAGTGCCGGAGAAGGCAGACCCGCCACCACAACCGAAGCCGGAGCCGGCCGCACCGCCGCCGGTGGTGCG
The DNA here is from genome assembly GCA_025356535.1 of Herminiimonas sp. Lineage (GTDB taxonomy): Bacteria > Pseudomonadota > Gammaproteobacteria > Burkholderiales > Burkholderiaceae_D > JANXSS01. The sequence continues at coordinate 12,221 of JANXSS010000511.1, read as the reverse complement.
GCCTGAAACCCCGCAGCCCAAGGCGCCCGATATAGCGCTCGAACGCGAACGCCAGCGTCGCGAGCGCGCACGCGAACAGGCCGACGAGGACGCACGCCAGCAACGCGAGCAGGCCCGCGAGGCGGAGCGCCGCAAGGTACTGGCGCAGAAGGCCGAAGACCAGCGCCGCCAGAAGCTGCAGGAACAGGCAGAGCAAAAGCGCGCCGACCAGCGCGAACAGAAACGCGAGCAGCAGCAGGCAGCGCAGGCGGCGCAGGCGGCCGATGCGGCGGCCAGGAAAAAAGCCGACGACGTCAAGCGGCTGGCAGCCGACAAGCAGCGCCGCGCAGACGCCGCAAGCGAGCAGAAGATGGCGGCCCAGCATGACGAGCAGTTGCGCCGCCTGACCGAGTCGGCCGGCAGCGGCGGCAGCGGCGAGGCCGCAAGATCGCAGGGCGCGCGTGCCGATCCGAGCTACACGCAAAAAGTCGGTGCAAAGATCCGCAACAATACGGTCTTCAACGGCGCCGACGACGTCAGCGGCAATCCGTCGGTCGAGATTTCAGTCGAACTGCTGCCGGACGGCTCGATCCGGCGGCTGCGCAAGACCAAGGCGTCGGGCGTGCCCGGCTTCGACGAGGCGGTGACCAGGGCGATCGAGAAATCGCAGCCCTTCCCGCCCGACAAAACCGGCCAGGTGCCGTCCGGCTTTACCGTGTCGCACAAACCGAAGGACCAGTAGCCATGTCAAAAAACCTGCTTCACCTGATCCGTCCAGACCGCGCCGCCGGGCTGGCCACCGCCCTCGCCATCGTCGCCAGCAGTGCCGCACAGGCGCAGTTGCGCGTCGAAATTTCCGGTGTCGGCGCCAACCAGATTCCGATCGCCATCGCCGCCTTTGCCGACGAATCGCTTGCGCCGCAACAGGTCAGCGCCATCATCAAGGCCGATCTCCTGCGCAGCGGCTTCTTCAAGGTGATCGACACCGGCAGCCCGATGTCGGAAACCACGCCGATCAATTACGGCGACTGGAAATCACGCGGCGCCGATGCCCTGGTGGTGGGCAGCGTGCAGCGCCTGGCAGACGGCCGTTTCGACGTGCGCTACCGCCTGCTCGACACCGTCAAGGCGGCGCAGCTCTCGGCGCTGGCGCAGGCGGCCGCACCGCAGATGACGCGCGTGTCGGCGCACAAGATCGCCGACGACATCTATGAAAAACTGATCGGCGCGCGCGGTGCGTTCGCCACCCGGATCGCGTATGTCACCAAGGCCGGCCGCGAGTACCGGCTGGAAGTGGCCGACGCCGATGGCGAAGGCACGCAGGTCGCGCTGCGCTCGAACGAGCCGATCATCTCGCCGGCCTGGTCGCCAGACGGCACCAAGGTTGCCTACGTCTCGTTCGAGGCAAAGAAACCGGTGATCTACGTGCAGGACCTGGTGACCAAGCAGCGCACCGTCGTTGCCAACTACAAGGGCAGCAATTCGGCGCCATCCTGGTCCCCGGACGGCAAGCACCTGGCGGTGGCGCTCTCGCGCGACGGTCTGACCCAGGTGTATGTCGTCGGCGCCGACGGCAGCGGCCTGCGCCGGCTGACCAACACCGCCGGCATCGATACCGAGCCGCAGTTCTCGGCAGACGGGCAAAGCATCTATTTCACCAGCGACCGCAGCGGCGGGCCGCAGATCTACAAGATGAGCGCCAGCGGCGGCGACGCCCAGCGCGTCACCTTCAACGGCACCTACAACATCAGCCCGCGCGTGGCACCGGACGGCAGGACGCTGGCCTACATATCCCGGCGCGACGGCAAGTTCCAGCTGTATGCGCTGGAGCTGTCGAACGGCCAGGAACTGCGCCTGTCGGACACGGCGCGTGACGAATCGCCCAGCTTTTCGCCGAACGGAAAATACATCATGTATGCAACCGACAGCGGCCGGCGCGGCGGCCTGGCCGTGGTCTCGGTCGACGGCCGCGTGCGGCACACCTTATCGACCCAGGCAGGCGACATCCGGGAGCCTACGTGGGGCCCGTTCATGAAGTAGTATTTTGCACACCAACAGGAGAAACCCAATCATGCGCACTCTGACCACCACCAGCTTCATCCTTTCGACCGCGCTGTTGCTGGCGGCCTGTTCCTCCACCAAGCTCGATGAAGCCAAGGCGCCGATCGAGGACCGGTCTGCCAACACGGCCGGCACGGCGCCTGCCGACCCGCGCTCGGTGTCGACGGTCAACGCCGGCAGCGCCGACGGCCTGGACGATCCGCGCGGCGTGCTGGCGCGCCGCAGCGTGTATTTCGACTACGACAGCTACATCGTCAAGGATGAATTCAAGTCCGTGGTGGAGGCGCATTCGCGCTACCTGTCGAACAACAAGAACCGCAAGATCATCATCCAGGGCAATACGGATGATCGCGGCGGCCGCGAATACAACCTTGCGCTCGGCCAGAAGCGCGCCGAAGCGGTGCGCAAGTCGATGTCCCTGCTGGGAGTGCCCGAAGCGCAGATGGAAGCCGTCTCGCTTGGCAAGGAAAAGCCCAAGGCAACCGGCAGCGACGAAGCCGCCTATGCCGAAAACCGTCGTGCCGACATCGTCTACTGATCCTTGCGCCGAGACTTCATGAAACCATTCTCTCCCCTGATTGCCGCGTTATGCTTTGCCACGGCCGCACTGGCGCCGGCTGCAGCCCATGCCGGCCTGTTCGACGATGAAGAGGCGCGGCGGGCGATCCTCGACGCGCGCAGCCGTATCGAAAACATGCAGCGCGACATGAACACCCGTCTCGATGCGAAGGCCGACAAGGGCAGCATGCTCGACCTGGCAAACCAGAACGAGCAGCTGCGCCTGGACGTGGCAAAGCTGCGCGGCCAGATCGAGGTGCTGACCAACGAGCTGGCCAACACCCAGCAGCGGCAGAAGGATTTCTATGTCGACCTCGACAACCGCCTGCGCAAGCTCGAGCCGCAGAAGGTCACCGTCGACGGGCGCGAAGCCAGCGTCGAGCAGGGCGAGCAGCGCACCTATGAAGCCGCCCTTAGCCAGTTCAAGGCCGGCGACTACAAGGGCGCCACCACCGGCTTCGGCGACTTCCTGCGCCGCTATCCGCAGTCCGGTTATGCGGCCTCGGCGCAGTACTGGCTCGGCAACGCCTATTACGCCCAGCGCGATTACCGCAATGCGATCGCCGCCCAGCAGGCGGTCGTCAAGACCTATCCGGACAGCACCAAGGCGCCGGATGCGCTGCTGAGCATTTCGACCTGCTATGTCGAGTTGAAAGACAAGCTGCAGGCACGGCGCGCCCTGGAAACCCTGCTGGCGCAGTATCCGGACGCACCGGCGGCGCAGACCGCAAAAGAGCGCCTGGCAAGCCTGCGCTAGCATGCCGGCAATCGACCTGGCCGGCATCGGCATGCGGGTGGTGTGGCTTGCCTTCGGCCTGGGCGCAGCCTTCGGCATGACGGCCCAGCGCACCCATTTCTGCACCATGGGTGCGCTGACCGACATCTTCAACATGGGCGACTGGAACCGCCTGCGGCAGTGGCTGCTGGCGATGGCCGTTGCCATCGCGGGCACCAGCCTGCTGGCGCATTTCGGCGTCATCGACACCGCCAAGTCGCTCTATACCGGCATGCGGCTGAACTGGCTGTCGCACCTGGCCGGCGGCGCCTGCTTCGGCTTCGGCATGGTGCTGGCCAGCGGTTGCGGCAACAAGACCCTGGTGCGTATCGGCAGCGGCAACCTGAAGTCGCTGGTGGTGTTCATCGTCGTCGGCCTGTCGGCCTTCATGACCCTGAAGGGCGCGCTGGCGATACCGCGCACGACGCTGCTCGACAATCACTTCATCACGCTTGCCACCCACCAGGACCTGCCGAGCATCCTGGCCGGCGCCGGCGCAGCGGCAATGCAGCTCGTCGTCGGCGCCGCCGTCGCACTGATGCTGCTGGCGTTCGTCTTTGCCAGCAGCGCCTTTCGTGCCGGCGACGTGGTGCGTACCAACGTGATTGCCGGCGTCGTCATCGGCAGCATCATCGTCGCTGCCTGGTTCGTCTCCGGCTACCTCGGCTACGTTGCCGAAGATCCGAACACGCTGCAGGAAGCCTTCGTTGCAACCAACTCGGGACGCATGGAAGCCTTCAGTTTCGTCGCGCCCTTTGCCTACACGCTCGACCTGCTGATGATGTGGACCGATGTCAGCAAGATCGTCACCTTCGGCATTGCTGCGACACTCGGCGTGGTTGCCGGCTCCTGCATCATGGCGCTTGGCAGCGGCGTGTTTCGCTGGGAAGGTTTCGGCAGCGTCGAAGATGTCGGCAACCATCTGGCCGGCGCCGTGCTGATGGGCTTTGGCGGCGTCACGGCGCTTGGCTGCACCATCGGCCAGGGACTGTCGGGCGTGTCGCTGCTGACGCTCGGTTCGATGCTCACGCTTGCCGGAATCGTCGCCGGTGCGTATGGCGCAAGTGCCTATCAGATGTGGCGGGTGAACCGGCAGGCGTGAAGCCGCTAAATTATTTGTTGATCCATTTGACAGAGGGTAACGATAGTCTCTATAATCTTGTTCTTTCGGGTCGTTAGCTCAGCTGGTAGAGCAGCGGACTTTTAATCCGTTGGTCGCAGGTTCGAATCCCGCACGGCCTACCAGAAATCTAGTTGTGTATTGAAGGATCTCCATTCATGGAGGTCCTTTTTTATTGCGCGAACGGTTTGTGCAAATATCGCGCGCAAAGCCCGCCGGGCCGGCTCAACCCAGCACCATGCGCGCAGCAGCGGTGTAGAGCGGTATGCCGAAGAGAATGTTCAACGGGAAGGTAACCCCGAGCGACAAGCCGAAGTAGAGCGACGGATTTGCCTCCGGCACCGCGTAGCGCAACACGGCAGGCACGGCGATGTAGGACGCGCTACCGGCAAGCACCATCAACAACGCAGCGTCGCCTGCCGGCACCTTCAGCAGCCACGCCAGGCACAGCGCCAGGCCGGCGTGCGTCAGGGGGCCCAGCACCGCATAGGCGATCAGCCAAGGGGATTTTTGCGGTATCTGTGGCACGCTGCGGGCGGTCAGCAAGCCCATGTCCAGCAGGAAAAATGCCAGCATGCCCTTGAAGAGGTCGCCGGTGAACGGCTGCATGGCGGCCTTGCCTGCGTCGCCGCTGAGAATGCCGATGACCATTGCCCCGATCAGCAATAATTGCGCGCCGTCCGTGAACGACTCGTGGAGGATTTTTCCCGGCGAGATGCCGCACGGTCCCGGCTGCGCGCCGAGCGCAAGCACCGGGGCGCCTGCGCTGCAACGGGCGGCAAGCGGCGCCCGTTGCTGTCTCAGTGCATTGGCAAACATCACGGCCAGAATGATTGCGGGCGACTCCATCAGTGCCATGGCCGCCGACATGTAGCCGCCGAACACCACATGCTGGTTCTCAAGCGCTTGAACCGCTGTTACGAACGTCACGGCACTGACCGAGCCGTAAGTGGCGGCAACGGCTGCCGCGTCGAAGCCGGACAGGAACCGCCGCAATACGCCATAGCCGAGCAGCGGCACCACCACGGCAAGCAGGATCGCACAGCCGAGGCTCGTCATGACCTGGTTGGTGAGCCCCGAATGGGCCAGCGCAAAGCCGCCTTTCAGGCCAAGCGCCATCAGCAGATAGAGCGACAGAAACCGGGAGACGGGTTGCGGAATTTCCAGGTTTGATTTCAGTGTTCCGGCAAGCACGCCGAACAGGAAAAACAGGATGGCAGGGTCGAGCAGGTTTTGCATGGGAGGTGTCCTTTCACGTCCATGCTATGGCCGTGCGACGATAAAGTAAAATCGATTGATCAAGATTTTCATATAGATAAAACACTATGCAAATAACGTTTCGGCAGTTACGACTTTTCCTGGCGATGGCCGAGACAGGCAGCGTCACGGGCGCGGCCCGCATGACGCATGTCAGCCAGCCGACCGCATCCATGCAACTGCGCGAAGTATCCAACACGGTCGGGGTGCCGTTGTACGAAGTTGTCGGCAGGCGGGTGCGCCTGACCGAAGCCGGTCACGACCTGGCGCGAACGGCGCGCGGCATCGCCAATGAATGGGATGCCTTCGAACAGAAGATCGATCAGCTCAAGGGTCATCGGCGCGGCAAGTTGCGCGTTGCCGTCGTCAGCACGGCCAAGTACTTCGTGCCGCGCCTGTTGGGCTCCTTCTGCGCCATCTACCCCGAAATCGATATCTCGCTGGAAGTGCTCAACCGCGACGGCGTACTGCAGCGGCTGCGCGAAAATCTGGACGATCTCTGCATCATGTCGATGCCGCCCGGCGATATCTCTTTGATCGACCAGGTCTTCATGCCCAATCCCTTGGTGGTCATTGCCGCAAGCGCCAACCCGCTGTGCCGCCGCCGAACCATCGCGCTTGACGAATTGCACAGCCAGCGGTTCATCCTGCGCGAACTCGGCTCGGGGACGCGCATGGCCATCGACGCGTTTTTCAAGGATCGGCAGTTCAAGCCGCAGCTACGTCTGGAATTGGGAAGCAACGAAGCGATCAAGGAAGCCGTCGCCGGCGGGCTTGGCATTGCCGTGCTCTCGCAACATGCGCTCTACGCCAACGCACGGGACCAGGCTGTCAGCGTGCTGAAGGTCAAGGGTTTCCCGATCGATTCGAACTGGCATGTCGTGTACCAGACCGGCAAGAAACTGTCGCCGATCGCGCAAGTGTTTCATGAACATTTGCTCACGGAGTCCAGGATATGGCTTGAGCAACATATCTGACGCCGAAATTAGAGTCGGCACATGTTGCAGGTCTTCAGAGAATGGACTCGGACACGATCTTCCAGTGGCTGCCTTCGTGCGCCCAGTACTGCCGCTTGCGCACCGGACGGGCCGCCACGCGGGCCTTGCGACTGACCTGCTGCTGGGTGAAGGTAATGACCAGCATTTCTTCGTTGCCCGGATAGTGGAACGCGGTGACGTCGCGCAGCGTGAAGGCGACGTTGCTGCCGCCGGTGATGAAATCCTGGTGCTTGGTCAGCCAGGCCCTCAGGTCTTCGCCACGATCGGACTTGAAGCGCGGCGAATAGTTGGCGCCGATGCGCGTCGGACTCGCGCTTTCCGCATCGGCACGCCAGGCATCGAGCAGATGGCTGGCAACCGTGCGCTCGCTGTCCCACTTTTCCTTGCTGATGAACTCCACTTTCTCGCTGATGACCACTGGCGTCTTGCCGATTTCGATCGAACTGAGCAGCTTGTTCAGGTCTTCGTTGGTCAGCACGACACAGCCGTCCGACGACAACGGCGGGCGGCTGTAGCTGTCGGGCGGCGTGCCGTGCAGCCAGATGCCGGAGCCGCTACGGCCGTTGACGCGGTCCCAGTCGTTCGGATAGTTGATCGGCAAGGCGCCGGAGCCGTAAAAATCGGGCAGGCGCGCGCGCGCCAGGCGACTGGTGATGTAATAGACGCCAACCGGCGTCTTCTGGTCGCCCTCGCGCAACTTGTTCACGCCAAGCTTGCCCTGGCTGATGTAGTAGTCGGTCAAGAATTTCGGCCGTCCGCCGACATTCTGGTAGACGTACAGGCGCGAGCGCTTGGCGTCGACGATCAGGGCATATTTCTGGTCGCTGCGCAGCGCGAGAATCGCCCGCGGCATCTGCTCCGGATCGGGGCGCTCACGCAACGATTTCAGGCGCACCATCGCTTCCTGGCGCAGGTTGTGCAAGGCCTCCCCGGACGCGCCGCTGGCCTGCCCGAGACTGGTGACCTGGTGCGTATGCATCATGAGCAGGTCGCCGCGAATCAACTGGCCGAGGCGAAATGTCGGATAGGCAGCCACCAGTGCATCGGCCTTGGCCTGTGCGTCGCGCAGCTGGTTGGCGCCGAGCGCCTTGTAGACCTCGATGAGCATCTGCTCGGGATGGGTGATGCGTGGCGCCGGTGCGGCAGGTCGGGCGCGGGCCGGCGCAGCCGGATGGTGCAGCGCCCGCGCATGCGGCGCATTGGCTGCCGTCGCCGCCCCCATCCAAAAGGCCGCCACGGCCGGCAGCACGGCCATCATCGACCATGCGCCATGCGGCAAGCATGCCGGGACGGCACACCGAAATAGCCGGGACCACGACATCAGGCGCCCGAACGCTCCTGCTTGATCTGCCATTTGCCATTCTGCCTGATCAGAACCAGCGTCTTGCGGCTATCTGCCTGCAACCGGTCCGACGTATAAAGCTGGCGGAATTTCACCGTCGCCTGTGCGCCATTGATGCTGACCTGGGGCGCTGCAATCTTGACATTGATCCGTCCCTTGCCGGCGATGCGCGCAGTGCGCTCGTCGACCCAGGCCTTGCGCGGCTCGCCCTTCGGTGTCTCGAAATCATTGCCGTAATGGCCGAGGTAGCGCTTGACGTCCTGCGCACTCCAGGCTTCGGCCCAGTCATTGACGACTGCCAGCACTTCATCTTGCTCCTGGCGCGCCGCGGCCGGCTTTGCATCGGCCTTCGCGTCTGGTTTTGCGTCGGCCTTGGGCTCTGGCTTGACGTCCGGTTTCGCCGCCAGCTTCACGTCGGCCGGCTTGGGCTCGACCTTCGGCTTGGGCTCAGGCTTTGCCTCGACCTTCGCTTCGGGTTTGGTTTCGCTCTTTGCCTTCGGATCGACTTTTGCATCGGCCTTCTGCTTCGCATCGTCCCTGGCCGGTTCGGCGCGTGCCACCACCACCGGCGTGGAGGCCGTTGCGACCACCACCGGACGCGCCGCAGCGCCAGCAGCCGTCGCGGCGGCAGCCGTCCCAGGCTGCTTGCCTGCACCGTCACGGGCAGCGACGTTGTTGAGGGTGAGCGTGCGCAGCAGCGTGAGCTTCGACTTCGCATTCGAATTGCCCGAGTCGAGCTGCAATGCCTTGTCATACGCCTGGCTTGCCAGCTTGGCATGGACGTCGCCGAGGTTTTCATAGGCCGTCGCATAGCTCGGATTGGTGCGGATGGCCATGTCGAGCGCCACCCGCGCCTTGTCGTACTGGCCGCTGGCTGCAAACAGCACCGCCAGGTTGTTGTAAGGCTCGGGCAGGTCGGGATGGTCTTCGGTCAGCTTGGTGAAGATCGTGATCGCATCGGCGGTCTTGCCCTGCTCTGTCAGCAGCACGCCCTTGATGAAGCGCATCTGCATGTCGCGCGGATGTTTTTCGAGGAATGCATCGACCTTGGCCAGCGCCTCGCCCGACTGTCCCGTGCGCATGAGGCGCCCCACGTCGGCGAGCTCGTCGGCACAGGCAGGCGCTGCCACCGACAGCAGAAAGGCGCTCGCGAGTGCTGCAATCGTACGGATCGTGCAGCGCAGGAAGGGGTCGTTCTTACCGGACATAGGCGAAGGCGTGGTCATCGTAATCTTGGTGAGCGGAAAAGGTGTAATGGTACACCGTCCGCATGCCGACGGGATGGTGTAGCGCAATACTGCGATGCCGACGCTGCGACGGTTTTTAGAAACGTCTAGTAGGCATCAGGTAGCGCATTGTCGTCAAGATCGGCCCGCTTTTTTGTGCAAGGATAAAACGATAATTCTTCAAACTGGCTTTAAAAACTGTTCATTTGTCCCGGGGACGATGGCTGGGCACGCCAGCCTGTGCGTTCGACGCCATCGACAGCATCTGCATCATGGCGGTGGACGAGGCAATCACGGTGTTGCCCGGCGCGCCGAGGCTGCTGGCCAGCGTGCCGGCTGCAACCAGCACCGCCGCGGCGACCCGCGCCGAAAACGAAACCCGGCGCAGGCGTCCGACCGCGCCGCGACCGGTGGCGACACCCGCCTTTGCCAGCATGGCAGCTGCGCAGGCGCGCCATTGCGCCGCGTCGGCGCCGTTGCTGGTCAGGCGCAGAATCAGTTCATCGACCAGGAAAGCAGCGTCGAGCGGCGCGCCGGCAGCAGCCGGCGCCGTGACTGAGGCCATGCTCAGGGTGGCGCGTTGCCGGTCCTGCTGCGCTGCCTGCTGCCGGGCCGTGTCCAGGCGCATCTGCTCGGCCTGCGCGGCCAGGCTGGCCGCCGCCAGACGGTCGCGTGCCAGGCCGAGTTGCAGCCGGCGCGCCTCGGCTGCCTTGTTTATTTCGGCCTTGCAGGCGGCCAGCGTCGTCAGCTCCTGCTCGGCCAGCGCCAGCGCCTCCTGTTCGATTGCCATTTTTTCCTGCATCGCCTGCGCTACCTGCAGGTTGGCTTCCTGGCGCTGCAGGGCGATCCGCTGCTTTTCCCGCACTGCCCGCAAGGCATTCACCTCGGTCGTCGCGCGTGCCTGCTCCGCCGTTGCAAGTTCGCAAGCGTGTATCGCCCGCTCGCTTGCCGCCTGCGCGGCAATCTGCTTGCGCTGCGCCAGCAGCTCTGCCTGCGCCAGTGCCGTTTCTTCCGCGGCCAGCTGCGCCACCGCCGCCTCCTGCGCATCTGCCTCGACCTGCAGACGACGCTGCGACAGGGCCTGATGCTGCTGCGCCAGCCGGGTCCGCTCCAGTGCGGCCTGGCGCGCCACCTGCACGGCTTGCAGTTTCGCCTGTATCGCCAGAAACGACGCCTCGTCGGCGGCTTCGCGTTCCTGTTCGGCGCAACGCAGTTCTGCTTCGGCAGCGGCATGCCGCTCGGCGTCGGCCGCCGCGGCATCGGCTGCCGCCTGCGCTGCGTGGCGTGCCTGTTGCGCCTCCTGCAGCAGCTGCTGGCAATGCTGCCGTTCGACTGCCGCGCGGGCCTCCAGCGCCGCCTGCTGATCGGCTTCCCGCGCTTCACGTTCGCGCAGCACCCGTGTGTACTGCGCATCCGCTTCGGCGCGGGCCTGCGCTACGGTGCAGACACTCTGTTCGGTGCGCAGTTTTGCCAGCACCGCTGCCAGGGCTTCTGCTTCGGCAGCGACGCGGGCGCGCTCTGCCTGCGCCAGTTCGGCGGCGCGGGCGGCGCTCTGCGCTGCGGTTTCCGCTGCCTGCTGCTGCAGCGCGGCGCGCACGGCGGCCTGCTCCAGGGCGTGCCGGGCGGCAGCCGCTGCAGCTTCTTCGGCAAGCCGACGATCATGTTCGAGCCGTTCCTGCTCGCGGGCGGCGGCAAGCTGCTGCTGCTGCGCTTGGAGCCGGGCGGCGTGGTCGCGCTGGACGGCTTCTTCGGCTGCCAGCTGCTGTTGCGCCAGCTCCAGCGTGGCTGCCACTACATCGGCATTTTCCTGCTCGATTGCCAGGCGCTCGCGCACTGCCTGCCAGGCCGCTTCTTCTGCGGCCGCACGCGCCTGCTCGGCTTGCGCCAGCGCTTCCATCTCGGCAGCGCGTACCTGCGCTGCCTGGGCGCGTTGTTGCGAGAGCGCGGTTTCCCGGCCGGCCCTCTCCAGGGCCTGTTCGATTGCTGCCTGCTCGGCCGACGCCGCCGCCTGCGCTGCGGCGTCGGCTTGTGCCTGCGACTGGCTGAGCGCTGCCTGGCGGCGTTCGCCGTCGCGGCGGGCCGTGGCGGCCTGGCGTGCCTGGACTTCGGCGGCGATGCGTTCCTGCAGGGCGTCGGCCGCCTCGCCTTCGGCTGCCGCATGGTCCCGCTCGGCCTGCGCCAGGAGCGCGGCGGCGTCTGCCTTCCTAGCGGCCGTATCGGCTGCAAGGCGCTGCAAGCGCACTTGTTCTGCCAGGACGGCAATTGCCTGCTGCTCGGCTTCGTTATGCCGGGCAGCCATTTCGGTTGCCGCCTGCTCGTGCTGCAGGCGCAGGACCGCCAGGCTTGCCGCCTGCTGTTCCGCTTCGATGCGAACGCGTGCCGCTTCGGCAGCCTGCGCATCGGCGGCAGCCCGCATGCGCGCTTCCTGCATTGCCTGTGCCTCGAACACCAGGCGCGCACGGGTCTGGCCGTCGGCCTGTTCTTCTGCCTCGACGCGCGCCAGCGCCGCCGATTGCAGGCGCCGCTCGACCTGCAAGCGCGCCTCGCAGGCAAGGCGGATGCGCTCTTCTGCATCGCAGCGGGCGCGGGCGGCGGTTTCGGCCATGCCTTCCATCTGCTCGCGCTGCAGCGCCGCATCATGCAGCGCGAGTTCGGCCTGCAGGCGCGCCTCCAGCGCTGCGATAGCGCGTTCCTCGACAGCAGCGCGCGCCTCGGCCACGGCCTGCTGCTCGCTTTCCATCGTCTGCAGGCACTTCAGCTGCAGGGCTGGCGTCGCCGGGGATGCCGGCGCCAGGGCCGGCAGTGCTGCGCCCTCCTCGACGCCAGCGCCTGCCGGCAGCATCGACGCAGCCTCTGGCGCGGCTACTGCCGGTGATTCTGCAACGGCATCCTGCGCAGGGGCGCT
>JANXSS010000473.1 GCA_025356535.1 Herminiimonas sp. | reverse complement strand
CTGCGGCCTGCAGCAGGCCCGCGCCACCGGCGTCCGCCGCCTTGTCGCCATTGCCGCTTGGCCCGCTTTCCGGCGCCGCGCGCTGGGCCAGCGACAGCGGATTGAGGATCAGCACGATCTCGCCCGAACCGAGCACGGTCGCACCCGCAATGCCCGCCAGTCGCGCCAGTTGCGGACCGACGTTCTTGACGACGACCTCGCGGTTGCCGAGGATTTCATCGACATGCACTGCAATCCGGTTGGCGCCGCTCCTGACGATGATGAGCGGCGAATACTGCTGCGCCACGGCGGTCACGCCGCCCTCGCCCAGCAGCCTTGCCAGGTACACCATCGGCACGCGTTGCGATTGCCAGGTAATGGCGCCTTCCTCGTAGGCCGCCGCCAGCGCCGGCGCTTTCAGCTGCTGCACCTGCTCCACCAATACCGATGGCACGGCGAAGGTGCGCCCGCCGGTGGTCAGCAACACCACCTGCGTCACCGCCAGCGTCAGCGGCAGATGCACCGTGAACTGCGCGCCGCGCCCCGGCACCGAGACGATGGCGATGCGCCCGCCCAGGGCGGCGGCCTCGGCCCGCACCACGTCCATGCCGATGCCGCGACCGGCCAGTTCGGTGACTTCGGCTGCGGTCGAAAAACCGGCATGGAAAATCAGGTCGGTCAGCTCCGCATCGGACACCACCGCACCGGCGCCGAGCAGCCCGGTCTGGGTCGCCTTGTTGCGAATGCGGTCCAGGTCGAGGCCGGCGCCATCGTCATTGAACTGGATCACGACTTCATTGCCGTCCTGGCGCACCTCGATCAACAGTTCGCCGACCTCGCCCTTGCCGGCCGCCAATCGTGCGGCGCGCGACTCGATGCCGTGGACGATCGCATTGCGCAGCAGGTGCTCGAACGGGCCTGCCATCTTCTCCAGCACGCTGCGATCGATCTCGACCGTGCTGCCGCGGATGTCGAGGTTGACGCGCTTGTCGACTTCCTTGGAAGCTTGCCGCGTGACGCGGTAGAGGCGCTCGGTGATGCTGCCGAACTGCACCATGCGCACGCTCATCAGGTCCTGCTGCAGCTCGCGCGTCAGGCGCGCCTGGATGCCGAGGTCGTCGCTGGCGTGTTCCAGCGTGCGGGTCAGGTTCTGATGCACCGAGCCGACGTCGTTGACGCTCTCGGCCATCATGCGCGTGAGTTCCTGCAGGCGCGTGAAGCGGTCGAATTCGAGCGGATCGAACTGCTTGTCGGCGGCATTCTCGCGCTGCGACGAGATCTGGTTCTCGATCTGCGACTCGGCCTGCATCTCGACCTCGCGCAACTGCTCGCGCAGGCGGGCGACGTTTTCGGTCAACTCGACGAGCGACTGGCGCATCGTGTCGATTTCGGTCTCCAGCTTCGAACGGGCAATCGATACCTCGCCGGCCTGGTTGACCAGGCGATCGAGTATGTCGGCGCGCACCCGCACCAGCGCAACGCCGGGCGCGCCGGTCATGGCCGCATCGGGCGCCGGACGCGGCGCGCGACGCCGGTCCGGCAAGCCGCCCGAGAGCAGGCGCGGCGCGTCGGCGCCGACGGCTTCGGTCGCCGGCGCTGCAGCAGGATCGACGGCGGCAGGCAGCGTTTCGGCAGAAGCCGGCCGGGCGGCGCCGGACACGCCGGCGTCTTCGGGCAGGCCTGCCGGCGCAGGCGACACGGCCACCGGCGCTGCCTGCAAGGCATCGAACATCTGCAGGCCGTGATCATGCCGGCTCAGCAGGTCGTCCATCACCTGCGGCGACGGCGCGCTGCCATGCATTACCTGCTCGATGCGGCTTTCCATCTCGTGCATGTGCTGGCCGAGTCGCATTGCGCCGGCCATGCGGGCGCTTCCCTTGATGGTATGCAGCAGGCGCAGCAGTGCCTGCGGCGCTGCGACATCCGAGGGCGCCTGCTGCCAGCTGCGCAAAACCGCGCCCATCTGCGGCAGCATGTCGTTGGCTTCCTCGATGAAGACCGGCAGCAGGTCGGGGTCGAGTTCATCCTTTTGCGCCATGGCCGACAGCGGCAGTATCTCCGGTGGCGGCAGCGCGCCGGAAGCGGCAAAGACCGAGCCGAGCGCAGGCGTGACGACCGGCGCGCGACTGACGACGGCGTCGTCGGCAGTATCGGCTGGAACCGGGTCGTCGAGCCCTGCAGCCTGCGTGGCCGACATGTCGTCACCGCCTGCCGGCGCGGCAGCGTCGAGCGTGTCGTCGGTTTCGTATCTTTCATCCGCACTTTGCCGCGACAGCAAGGCAGCAAGGGCAGGCGCTTCCTCGGCTGCCACGGCCGCTGCAGGGTCGGTTTGCGCAACGGCTTCTGCAACCGGTTGTGCGGCGCGTGCGGCGACGTCTGCACGCATCTGGTCGAGCCGCTCCACCAGACGCGGTTCATGATCGGCGAGTTCGCCCAGTGCAAACAGTTGCAGCATGAAGCGCACCCGTTCCACGACCTGGTCGAAGGTGTCGAATTGCTCCGGCAGCAGCCGCACCGGGGCGCGGCCGAGTTGCTGCAGCAGCGCTTCGAGCGCCTGTGCGATTTCCTGCAAGGGCTTGAAACCGACTGTGGCAGAGGTACCGGCCAGCGAATGTGCCGCATTGACGGCCACCACACTGACCGGGCGCTCCACCTCGTGACGCCATTCATCCAGATCGCCCGACAGCACCCGCACCAGCGCGTCCGCTTCGGCCAGATAGATGTTGTGCAGGGCGACGCTGATTTCGATGTGGCCGATCTGCCTGATGTTGTCGTTGCGCGTAACCTCGGGCGCATGCAGCGTCGGAAAACCGATCACCGCGCCGGCTGTGGCAACCGGCGCGGCTGGCGCAACCGGTGCGCCCGCTGCTTCGGCCAGCATGTCGATGGGGGCAGC
>JANXSS010000468.1 GCA_025356535.1 Herminiimonas sp. | reverse complement strand
TCCACCCCGCCCAGGATACCGAACAGGACCACGAGAAACGGAATCCTGCCGGCGCCGCCGATGATCTTCGGCCGTGCGGCATGGTCGGCAATCATCAGGACGGCCGTTCCCCACGCCGCCACGCCGATGGCGCCACCTGTGTTTCCGGCTGCCAGCAGATAGACTGCAATTGCAAGGAACACGACGGGCGCACCGAAGGGAATGATTGCCAGCACGGCGGTCAGGGCGGCCCACAGTATCGGCGACGGCACGCCCGTGACCGCGTAGGCCACGCCGAGCAATACGCCCTCCCCCAGACCGACCAGTACCAGGCCGTTGACGGTAGCCTTGATCGACGGCGCAACGGTCGCGGCATAACGGCGCCACCGGTTTTGCCCCAGATAACGGCTGCCGACGACATCGAGCTGGTGCGCGAACACCTCACCGTTGAGGTAACAGAAAAACAGGCACACGAATGCAAAGCCGAAATTGATCAACCCGTGCACGACACGCGCGCCGAACAGCCGCAAGAGGCCGCTGGCCGAACTGAGCCGGATTGCCGGCACGTCGGAAAACAGGTGTGCGAGGCCATGCGGCTGCGCCAGGGTCGTGGCCCACCACTGCTGCACCGCCGCCGCGCCATACGGCAGACGATCCAGCAGCGACGGCGCTGCAATGCCCTGCAAATTGGCGCGCGCGATATAGGCGGCGATGGCCGGCGCATGGCGCGATGCCTGATCGAGCACCATCAGTACCGGCACCACGAAAACCGCGGCCACCAGCAGCGTTGAGGCCAGCGCCGCCGGCACCGCCCGCCCACGCAGGCGCCGCAACAGATTGGCGTACACCGGCCAGCTTGCCATGGTGAGGATCACCGCCCATACCACCGGCAGGATGAAGCGACGCGCAACGAACAGCGCGGCAAGAAAGACTGCCATGAAAAAAACGGTGACGTAAAGGCGCTGGCGCTGTGTTTGCATGTGCGGTCATGGCGCCGGATGCGCCGCTCTCAGGTTGATCATGCAGCTCCGGCATCGTCGACGCCGTCGTGTTTCCGATACCGCCTGCCGTACGTTCCGGTAAAAAATGGCGTGCTCAGGCACCCGTCACCCCGAATCTTCCGGTCAGGCAGTCAAGTCACTCCAGCGAAGAGATGTAATGGGAGATATTGACAATGTCGTCGTCGGTCAGTGTCTTGGAGACGGCCGACATGTTGCCCGCATCGTTGGTGCGGGTATGGGCCTTGAAATCTGTTAACTGCTTCAAGGTGTAATCGTAGTGCTGGTAAGTCAGGCGCGGTATCTCGTTCTGCCCTTTCAGACCTCCGAGGTGACACATGGTGCACAACACTTCCTCGCTCTTGGCAAAACCGAGCTTGACACGTGCCGGATCGGCCTTGAACGGGATCGATACAGGCTTTCGGCTTTCGAAAAAGGCGGCAATATCCTGCATGTCGGTCTTTGACAAGGCAGCTGCCATGGGCGACATCATCGGATTGCTCCGGGCGCCCTCCTTGTAATCGCGTAGCTCAAGGTAAATATAGCGGGCGTTTTGTCCGGCCAGGACCGGAAACATGGAATTGGTCGAATTGCCATTGACGCCATGGCAGGCAAAACACACCTGAGCCTTGGCCTTGCCGGCTTCGATATCGGCGCCTTTCGCCGGCAGCGTGCACAGGCTCAGTGCCGTGGCAGCAAGAAGGGATAACTTGATCATCATGCGGTTTCTCTTTAAAAATAAAACAAGCCGCGCAATCAGAGCGCGGCTTGCATTTTCGAACAGGGTACTGACGTCGCAGTACTTGTTATGAACGGTTATTTCGCCCGTTCGTCAAGTGCAAAGACCATGACGCTATTGCCGCGCTTGAAATTGAGCTGGGAGTTGCCACCGGCAGCAACGGCTATGTATTGCCTGCCATTGACCATGTACGACACGGGTGGCGCATTGACGCCGGCGCCGCACTGGAACTGCCAGAGCATCTTGCCGGTTTTCGCGTCGTAAGCCTTGAACAATCCGTTGCCTTCTCCAGCGAACACGAGGTTGCCGGCTGTCGCCAGCGCGCCGCCGATCATCGGCTGCTCGGTCTTGGCCTGCCATGCAATCTTGCCTGTGTCGATGTCGACAGCGGTTACATTGCCCCACTGTTCTTCGCCAACTGCATTTTTGAAAGCACCGCCCAACCAGAGCTTGCCGTTCGGGTACTTCGATTCCTCGACGTGATAGGTCATCGGCTGGTGCAGGTTGACTGCATAGCTGAATCGCGTACCCGGGTTGAATGCCATCGGCGACCATTCGACACCGCCGTTGGCGCCCGGAAGCATGCGTGCGCCGGTGGCTGTCGGCAGGGTCCACATGTTCTCTTGCGGAACCATGGCCTCCGAAAAACGGATGAGGCTGCCGTCGCGACGGTCATGTACGTAGACATGCCCGGTTTTCCCGCCGTGGATGACGCCCGGAATCATCTTGCCGGATTTGTCTTTCACATCGACCAGAATCGGTGGGCTGACGGCATCGAGATCCCACACGTCATGGGCGATGTACTGATAATGCCACTTGTAGGCACCGGTGTCGAGGTTCACGGCAACGAGTGAGTCGGTATAGAGGTTGTCGCCCGGACGCTCGGCGCCGTACAGATCAGGAGACGGATTGCCGACGACAAAGAAAACGGTCTTCGTGGCACGATCGATTGCCGGCGTCATCCATACGCCGCCACCCAGCGTCTGGTAGAAATCCGGGTTCTTGGCGAACTGCGCTTTCTCGGCGGCGATATCGCGATGCATGTCGCGCCCGGTTGCATCCTTGGTCGCCCAGACGCCCTCATGGCCTTTTTCAGGAACGGTGTTGAACGTCCAGACCAGCTTGCCGGTTGCCGAATCAAATGCCTTGACGAAGCCACGGATGCCGTATTCGCCGCCGTTGGTGCCGATCAGTACCTTGCCGTCGACAACTGTCGGCGCCATTGTTTCGCTATAGCCTTTTTCCGGATCGGCTATTTCAGTCGACCACAGGAGTTTTCCAGTCTTGGCATCGAGCGCAATGAGCTTGCCATCGAGCGTACCCATGAAGACCCTGTCGCCTTCGACCGCCACGCCCTTGTTGTTCGGGCCGCAGCAAAAGGTCGTCGTGTCGCCCATCTTGTGCTTGTAGTGCCAGTATTCCTGGCCGGTCACTGCATCGAGCGCATAGACGTGGTTGAAGGCCGTTGTGACGAACATCACGCCGTTGACAACGATCGGCGCCGTCTCCATCGAGTCCACGACCGCTGTCTGGAAAATAAACGCCGGTTTGAGCTTGGCGACATTGCCGGAGTTGATCTGCGTTGCAGGATAAAAACGCGTCTGGTTGTAATCGCCGTTCGAATGCAGCCAGTTCTTGCTGTCCTTGCTGGCGCCGTCGAGCATGGCTTGCGAAACCGGCAGGAGGCTTTTGGACATTTCCACTACCTTGACGCCTGCTCCGCCCTGGATTTCCTGGGCAAATATGTTGCCCGCGGTCAGCGATGCCGCACCGGCAGTTGCCAGGGCAAGCATTTTTGTAATTTTCGAGAGTTGCATTTTTTCCGCTTTAAATTGTTGCATGCCGGCGAAACGCAATGGAATCGCCCTGCATGCCGTTGTGGTGTACGTTCCGAGCTTGAGAACCGGTTGGATTCTAGCAACTTTTTTAATTGTTTGCCGATAGAACAATTTTCCGAAAAACCATGCGCGGTTCCGGGCTGGGCTGCCTCACCTGCCCTCGATGCTGCGATTTTTTCAACGTCATCGCGGCCGGTCAAGACCTGCGCATGAGCGTCGGCGCCTACCATGGCAGCGATACCGGCTACCGCGGTTCTTGACCAGCCTGTCGGTGCCGACGTCAATTGATCGGACGGAGACATCAACGAATAGCGTAATGCCCGGCACTGCCTTGACGCTACGCTGCTTGGCGGCCTGAAACGTACGAAATTGCTTTGACGCCCGAGGATTGCGACGCGATCCAGGCCGATGCGCCTGCAAAACCGTTACAGGAAAGGGGACTGACGTTGATCCTGCACAAGCACGTGGCAAGCCAACAAGCCGCATGCAGGCAGCGCGTCGCATTGATTTCTTGTATTTTTCATGTACCGGGATTTGCCCGGATCGATTTGAAAGGTGTGGCGTCAATCCGTTTCTGCAATCTTCAATCTCGACTCGCCATGCCCGGCAATGCTTCAAGGCGAACCCCGACGGTCCACCCACGACACGCCTTACTCCAACCAGAAGGAAAACATGCGATTACCACTCATTGCTCCTGAAGACCTTACTTCCGAGCAGAAACCACTTTACGATGCAATGCGCAGCGATATTGCGAGTCACTTCAATGCATTTCAGGTCGAACGGGCAGACGGTGCGCTGATGGGGCCCTGGAATCCCTGGCTTCATGAACCTGCCATCGGCAAGGCAATCTGGGAGCTGACGCTGGCCATGACGGCCAATGCAACGCTGGCAGACAATGTGCGCCAGATTGCCATCCTGGTCGTGGGTGCGCGTTTCGATGCCGCGTATGAAATCTATGCGCATATCGCTGTGGCTGAAAAAGAGGGCATGTCGCCGGAGCGCCTGGCAACGCTGGTCGCAGATCTGAAGCCCGTCGATCTGAGCCGGGAAGAAAACATCGCCTACGATGTAGCCTACGCCCTGAGCCGCGGCGGTGTGCTGCCGGAACCGCTCTATCGCCTCGCAGTGTCGACATTCGGCCAGCACGGTGCCAACGAGCTGATCTATCTCGTCGGACTGTATGCGCTCGTGTCAACGACGCTCAACGGTTTTAACGTCCCTGTGCCCGAGCGTGACTGACTCAGAGCCAGCTGCCCGGTGTTGCGTGCAGCAAGGTGCAAGTACCTGAGGTGCCCGACACGGGCGCG
>JANXSS010000402.1 GCA_025356535.1 Herminiimonas sp. | reverse complement strand
TTTGACGATGACCGCGCAGTACAGGCTGTACTTGCCATCGGCAGAAGGCAGGTTGCCCGAGACAACCACCGAGCCGGCGGGAATGCGGCCGTACGTGACTTCGCCGGTTGCGCGGTCATAGATCTTGGTCGACTGGCCGATGTAGACGCCCATCGAAATCACCGAGTTTTCCTCGACAATGACACCTTCGACGACTTCGGAACGCGCGCCAATAAAACAATTGTCTTCGATGATGGTCGGATTGGCCTGCATCGGTTCGAGCACGCCGCCGATGCCCACGCCGCCCGACAGGTGCACGTTCTTGCCGATCTGCGCACACGACCCGACGGTGGCCCAGGTATCGACCATGGTGCCTTCGTCCACATAGGCGCCGATGTTCACGTAGGACGGCATCAGGACGACATTCTTGCCGATGAAGCTGCCGCGCCGGGCGACCGCCGGTGGCACCACGCGAAAGCCGCCGCGGGCAAAATCGTCGGCCGTGTAGCTGGCGAACTTGGTTGGCACCTTGTCGTAGAACTGCATGTCGGCGCCGGCTGGCATCGGCAGGTTGTCTTCCAGGCGAAACGACAGCAGCACCGCTTTCTTGATCCACTGGTTGACCTGCCAGACGCCGTCGATCTTCTGCGCCACCCGCAGGCGGCCGGCGTCGAGTTCGGCCAGCACGTGTGCCACGGCTTCGCGCAGGGCGGCCGGTGCCGATTTCGGTGAAAAACCGGCGCGCTCTTCCCACGCCTGGTCGATTGTCTGTTCTAGTTGCTGGGTCATGTTGTGGGAGCCGTTCTGATGAAAGTGATGTTTTTGTAAAGCGGAGGGAAATTCGGTGGTCATATGCGGTATCAGGCGGCCAGCGTCCGGGCAAAAGCGACGATGCGTCCGGCGGCGGCCATGCATTCGTCGACCTCGGCCACCAGCGCCATGCGGATGCGGTTGCGCCCCGGGTTGCCGCTGCCGTCGGCGGCCTCGCGTCCCAAGTAACTTCCAGGCAACACCGTCACATTATATTCGGCATACAGGCGCCGGGCGAACTCGGTGTCGCTGATGGCAGCAAGTTTGTCGACTTTGGCCCACAAATAAAAGCCGGCGTCGGGCAATGCCACGTCCATCACCTGCTGCAGCAGCGGCGTGACCTGGCTGAATTTTGCGATGTACTTGGCGCGGTTCTCGACCACGTGCTGCTCGTCGTTCCAGGCGGCGATCGAGGCCTGCTGCACCGACGGACTCATGGCGCCGCCGTGATAGGTGCGGTACAGCAGGAATTTTTTCAGGATCGCCGCGTCGCCGGCGACAAAGCCCGAGCGCATGCCCGGCACGTTGGAGCGCTTGGACAGGCTGGAAAAAGCGATGAGGCGCGGATAGCCGGTGCGCCCCAGCAGGTTTGCGGCTTCCAGGGCGCCCAGGGGCGGGTCGGCCTTGAAATAGATCTCGGAATAGCATTCGTCGGCGGCGATCACGAAGCCGTGGCGATCCGACAGCGCAAACAGTTCGCGCCAGTCCTCCAGCGTCAGCACGGCGCCGGTCGGGTTTCCCGGCGAGCAGACATAGAGCAGTTGCACGCGCGGCCAGACCTCTGCCGGCACGGCGGCATAGTCGGGCGCAAAATTGCGCGCCGGGTCGGCATTGACGAAATAGGGCCGGGCGCCGGCCAGCAGCGCTGCGCCTTCGTAGATCTGGTACAGCGGATTGGGACACAGCACCAATGCGCCGGCGTTCGGGTCGATGACGGTCTGGGCCAGGGCGAACAGCGCCTCGCGCGAGCCGTTGACCGGCAGTACCTGCGTCGCCGGATCGATCGGCGGCAGGTCGTAGCGGCGCTCCAGCCAGCCGGCGATCGCGCCGCGCAAGGCATCGCTGCCGGCGGTCGTCGGGTAGACCGCCAGGCCGCCCAGGTTCTCGGCCAGCGCCGCCTTGATGAAGGCCGGCGTCGGATGTTTCGGCTCGCCGATGCCGAGGCTGATCGGCGCCTGTGTCGCATCGGGCGTGACCGCACCGAGCAAGGTCTTGAGTTTTTCGAAAGGATAGGGTTGCAGCTGGGCGAGATGTGGATTCACGTAGGAGGCCGGAAGTCGTGGGAGCGGGATGAAAATGCACCGGGTCGGCCCGGTGAAGCGATGCGCTCGCAAGCCCGCATTATAGCCGCGCGCGGGCATTTTCCGGGCGAAGCGCTGCGCCCGATGATATCATTGGCCCCCATCGCGGCGTGCCCGGCGTGCCTGCCGGCCGCAGCCGACTCCGGCATGGCCATTCCGCGCATTTTCCTGCAGCCCGACGCTTAAAACCGGTATCCACGTGCGCCTTACATCGATCAAACTCTCCGGCTTCAAATCCTTCGTCGACCCGACCAATTTCCAGGTGCCCGGCCAGCTCGTGGGCGTCGTGGGTCCGAACGGCTGTGGCAAATCCAACATCATCGACGCCGTGCGCTGGGTGCTCGGCGAATCCAAGGCCTCGGAGTTGCGCGGCGAATCGATGCAGGACGTGATCTTCAACGGCACCACCCACCGCAAGCCGGCCGGCCGCTCGTCGGTCGAACTGGTGTTCGACAATGCCGACGGCAAGGCCGCAGGGCAATGGGGCCAGTATGCCGAGATCGCCGTCAAGAGGACGCTGACGCGTGACGGCACCTCGACCTATTACATCAACAACCAGGCGGTGCGCCGGCGCGACATCCAGGACATCTTCCTGGGCACGGGCCTGGGCCCGCGCGCCTACGCCATCATCGGCCAGGGCATGATCAGCCGCATCATCGAGGCGCGTCCGGAGGAGCTGCGCATTTTTCTCGAAGAAGCAGCCGGCGTGTCGAAGTACAAGGAGCGCCGCCGCGAAACCGAGAATCGCCTGCACGACACCCGTGAAAACCTGACGCGGGTCGACGACATCCTGCGCGAACTGACCACCAACCTCGACAAGCTGCAGGGGCAAGCGGCGGTGGCGCAGAAGTTCCGCGCGCTGCAGGCCGACCAGGATGAAAAGCAGAAGCTTCTGTGGCTGCTTCGCAAGAACGAAGCGAAGCTCGAACAAGTGAAATATTTTGCCGACATCGAGCGCGGCCAGACCGACCTGGAAGCGCAGACGGCGACCCTGCGCCACGTCGAGACCGAACTCGA
>JANXSS010000192.1 GCA_025356535.1 Herminiimonas sp. | reverse complement strand
CTTGCGACGCCGCAGCCAGTCGAGCACATAGTCGCCGACGCCTTGCCGCAGGCCGAGCACGATGACCAGGATCACGATGCCCAGAACCAGGCCGCTGTGGGCGGTGTGGATCGTGACGAAATGTTCCAGCAGGCGCAGCAGCATCGCGCCGATGATGGGCCCGAAGAACAGCTGCGTACCGCCCAGCATGATCATGAAGATCGCCTCGCCCGAGGTCGTCCAGAAACCGAAGTCCGGATAGGCGCCGGAGACGAACAGCGCCAGCAGTATGCCCCCCATGCTGGCCATGGCACCGGCCAGGACGAAGATGCCCAGCTTCATGCGCACGATGTCCACGCCCAGGAAAACGGCCCGGTTCGGGTTGTCGCGGATCAGGCGCAGCGTGTAGCCGAATGGCGACTGCCAGATCTGCCGCATCACCGCGACGCAGACGATGAACACCACGACGCAGAACACGTAGAGCGTCGTGCTGTCTTTCAAGTCGATGCCGAGAAAGGGTGGGCGCGGAATGCCGCCGCGCAGGCCCTGGTCGCCGCCGGTCAGGCTGACCCAGGTCAGGATGACCGAATGGATGAACATCTGCAGCGCGAGCGTGATGAAGGAAAAATACAGCTCTTTCAGCCGCACGCAGATTGCGCCGATGCCCAGCGCCAGCAGCGCAGTGCCGAGCACGGTGGCCAGCATGGCGAGCGGAATCGAGAACCGGCCGGTCTGCATCAGCAGCCCGAACATGTAGGCGCCGGAAGCGAAAAACGCCGCATGGCCGAACGAGACCAGCCCGGTCAGCCCCACCAGCAGGTTGAGCGACATGGCCAGCAGCCCGTATGCCATGACATAGACCAGAAAGTCGCGCAGGGCCGGCTGGGTGACGACGAATGGCAGGGCGATGAAAATGCCGAGCATCAGGAAGGCGACGACGACGTCGCGACGGAGTCCTCGTCCCATCATTGCACCGGCTTCCGGCCGAACAATCCGTTCGGCTTGATGATCAGCACCAGGGCCATAAGACCGAACATGATGCCGTCGACGAAGAGCGGAAAGCCGATTGCGCCAAAGGCGCGGATGAAACCGATCAGCAGTGCCGCCACCAGCGCACCGGTGATCGACCCCATGCCGCCGATGACGGTGACGATGAAGCTCTCGATCAGGATCGACAGGCCCATGCCCGGCGTCAGTGTCCGGGTCGGCGCGGCAAGCGCGCCGGCGACGCCGGCAAGCACGCTGCCGAAACCGAAGACGGCCGCATACAGCAGCGTCGTGTTGATGCCCAGGGCACCCACCATCTGCGGATTGATGGCCAGCGCCCGCACGATCTTGCCCAGCCTGGTTTTTTCGATGGCGAACCAGAGCGCCGCGCCGATGCTGAAGCTTGCTACGACCATGAAGACGTAATAGGGCGGAATGAAGCCGCCGGCGAACTCGAACGGCGGCAAGGCGAACACCTCCGGCATGCCCATCATCTTGTACTCCGGTCCTGCGATGATCTTCACCAGGTCGTCGAAGATCAGGATGGTGGCGTAACAGACCAGCAGCTGCATCAGCACGTCCTTGCCATAGACACGGCTCATGACGAAGCGCTCGAACAGCACGCCGATGAGGCCCACGCCGATGGCGCCGGCGAGGAAGGCGACGAGAAAACTTGAGGTCAGCTGATAGGCTGCGTAGGCGAAATAGGCGCCGGCCATGTAGAAGGCGCCGTGCGCGAAGTTGATGACGCCAAGCACGCCAAAAATCAGCGACAGGCCCGACGCCACCATGAACAGCAGCATACCGATGATCAGCGCCGTCGAGATCTGCGTGACCACGCACGAGCCGGATGCGATGCAGGAAAAAAGGGCTTCAAAATTCAATGGAACCTCCGGAAGTGAAAGTCGAGGTTTCGCTCGGGCCGACGGATGTGCGATCGGCCGGCAATTTCAATGACAGAAAAATGTCCGTCGGTGCCCCGACGGACAGCACACCGGAAAAAATCAGGCGTAGCCCTTGCTCTTCTTCCATTGCAGCTCGAGTTCGACGATCTTCGACCATTCGGTGTCGACGTGGTCGACCACCCAGGGCGACTTGGCAATCGTCTTGCCCCATGCGACCGGATAGTTGATGAGCGTGCGGTCGCTCGCGCGCATGGTCATCATGCCGAACGGCGTCTTCAGGTTCATGCCGCCGATCTCCTTTGCCAGCGCGCCGGAATCGGTCTTGCCACCGGTACGACGCACCGCTTCAGCGATGAAATTTGCCGCAACATAGTTTTGCCAGCCCCAGTTGGTGGCCTCATGCTGCGCGACCTTTTCGAAGGCATTGGCGAATGCCTTGTTCTCCGGCAGCACCGGATAGTCGCGGTTGTAGCGGTACGCCGTGTGCAGGCCCGGTGGCAGATTCTTGATGGCGGCCAGGATCGGCGGGTCGCCGAGTCCTCCCGAGAAAAAGGCGGTGTTCTGGAACAAGCGGTACAGGTTCGACTGTTCGATGAACGCGACCACATCGCCACCCCACAGGGCCGAATAGACCGCCTGCGGCTTGACCTGCAGGATCTTGGTGATGCTCTCGGTGTAGTCCGGCGAAAACAGCTTCGGCCAGACCTGTTCGATCACCTCGATGGAAGGATCGAAGAACTTTGCGTACTGCAGGAACTCGGCAGTGTTGTCACGGCCGTAGGCGTAGTCGGGCGAGCAGGTCATCCACCGCTTCAAGCCTTTTTCCTTGGAGATCTTCGCGGCATAGGAGCCGCCCGCCACCGCGTCGTGGATGCCTTGCCGGGCGCAACGGAATGCGGTCTTCACGGCCAGCTTCGGATCGGCGGTCAGCGACGACGTCTCCGAGCAGGTATGCAGGCACAGGATGCCGAGGTCGCGCACGACTTCATGCACGGCAAACGATCCGGACGACGGCTCGGCGTCGATGATGATTTCGCAGCCGTCGTTGTTGATCAGGTCGCGCGTGATTTTCGCGGCTTCGTCCGGCTTGCCCTTCGAGTCGCGCACCACCAGTTCGAACTTGCGGCCGTTGATGCCGCCCATCGAATTGATCTGGTTGAAGGCGAGCTGCACCGCCGCCCGGCTCGAGGTGCCCAGGATCGCGACACGGCCCGAGAGGATCGTCGACATGCCGACCTTGATCACCTTTGCCTGTGCGCTGGCGATATGCGGAAAGCCCGCGACGAATGCGCCGGCGACGGCG
>JANXSS010000341.1 GCA_025356535.1 Herminiimonas sp. | reverse complement strand
GCCCAAGCCGGAAGGCTACCGCAAGGCGATGCGCCTGATGAAGCTCGCCGAAAAATTCAACCTGCCGGTGTTTACCTTCGTCGACACGCCCGGCGCCTTTCCCGGCATCGACGCCGAAGAACGCGGCCAGTCCGAAGCGATCGGCCACAACCTGTACGTGATGGCCGAACTGAAGGTGCCGCTGATTGCCACCATCATCGGCGAAGGCGGCTCCGGCGGCGCGCTGGCCATTGCCGTGGGCGATGCGGTGCTGATGCTGCAATATGCGACCTATTCGGTGATCTCGCCAGAGGGCTGCGCCTCGATTCTCTGGAAAACCGCCGAACGCGCCGCCGATGCGGCCGACGCACTCGGCCTGACCGCGCATCGCCTGAAAGCCATGGGCCTGATCGACAAGATCGTCAGCGAACCGGTCGGCGGTGCGCATCGCGATCCGAAGCAGATGGCACTGATGCTAAAACGCGCACTGGCCGATACGCTGCGCCAGTTCCAGGGCGTGAAGACGCGTGATCTGCTGGACGCGCGCCATCAGAAGCTGATGAGCTTTGGCAAGTTCAAGGAAATCACCACACCGGAGTAAGCCGTGGCAGGTGACGACATGCGCGCGGCGATTGCGCGCTTCGAGCGCGCGCTGGGAGAAATCTCGGCGCGCGTTTTCAATCGGGAGCAGGACGGCCGGCGGCCGGCAATGGCGGTCGCCTACAGCGGCGGCCTTGATTCGGGCGTGCTGTTGCAGCTGGCATGGGATTATGCGCAGCCGCGCGGCATTGCCCTGCATGCGCTGCACGTGCATCACGGCCTTTCGCCCCATGCCGACGCCTGGCTGGCGCACTGCGCCACGACTGCCAGGGCGCTGGGCGCTGACTTCGACATGCGCCGCGTGACCGTCGACGCTGCCGGCGGCGACGGCATCGAGGGCGCCGCGCGCCGCGTGCGCTACGCCGCCCTTGGCGCCATGTGCCGCGAACATGGCATACCGCTGCTGCTGACGGCGCATCACGAAGACGACCAGGCCGAAACCGTGCTGCTGCAGCTCCTGCGCGGCTCGGGCATCGCCGGCCTGTCGGGCATGGACAGCGCCAACCATGCGCCGGACCTGCTGGGCGATGCGACGACCCTGATGGCAAGGCCGATCCTCACGCTCGGGCGCGCGATGCTGCAGGAAATCGCCGGGCAGCGCCAGCTCGTGCATGTCGAGGACCCTTCCAACCAGGACCCGCGCCACGCCCGCAATGCCCTGCGCGCCCAGGTCATGCCGGTGCTGGAAAGCCATTTTCCGGGTTTTGCCGGTCGTTTTGCCCGCAGCGCGCAGCATGCGCAGGCGGCGCAGCAACTGCTGGTCGACCTGGCGACGCAGGATCTGGCCGAGTGCATGGAACAGGGCGAAATCGCCGGCGGCAGCGCGATCCGTCTCGACCGCCTGCGCGAGATGCATGTCGCCCGCGGCGACAACATGCTGCGTTACTGGTTCGGCAGCCGTGGCATGCGCATGCCTTCGACTGCCTGGCTGGGCGAGTTGCGCAGCCAGCTGCTGAATGCAAAAGCCGATGCGCAATTGCTGGTGCGGCATGCCGATTGCGACCTGCACCGGCATCGCAACCGCATCGTCATGACGCCGCGCCACCCTTTGCCGGATCCCGAACGGGACGTCGAAGCGGAAGCCGCCGCCTTCACATGGTCGGGCCAGGACTGCCTGCCGTTTGCCGATTTCGGCGGCGTGCTGCATTTCACGCCGTCCGGGCAGGGCGTCGATGCCGCCTGGCTGCGCGGCCAGGCCCTGAAGCTGCAATCGCGCAGCGGCGGCTGGCGCCTCAAGCTGGCCGCGAACCGGTCCACGCGCAGCCTGAAATATCATTACCAGGCCGCTGACATTCCGGCCTGGGAGCGCAGCCGCCTGCCGCTGGTCGTCTGCGGCAAGGACCTGCTGTTTGCTGCCGGTCTCGGCCTGGACTGCAAGTTCCTCAGTGCTGCGCCCGGCCCCAGGATCGCATTGCGCTGGCAGGCCGACCCGCAGTAAGGGACGAGCCGGGCTTGCCATGCATCAGAGGCGGCCGACTTGTCAGTTTGCGTTGCAGCATGTAAAGTCGTGGGTTGGCTTTCGCGCAATTTCCAAACCGATCGGTATTTCTCATGGCATTAATCGTTCACAAATACGGCGGCACATCGATGGGCTCGACGGAGCGCATCAAGAATGTCGCAAAGCGGGTTGCAAAGTGGCATGACGCCGGCTACCAGATCATCGTCGTGCCATCGGCAATGTCGGGTGAGACCAACCGCCTGATCGGCCTGGCGCGCGAAATCATGGCCGATCCCGATCCGCGCGAGCTCGACATGCTGGCCTCGACCGGCGAACAGGTCTCGGTCGCCTTGCTGGCCATGGCCTTACATGCGATCGGCAAGCAGGCCGTGTCGTACGCCGGCTGGCAGGTGGCCATCCGCACCGACTCCGCCTTCACCAAGGCGCGCATTCAGTCCATCGACGAGAAGAAAGTCACGGCCGACCTGGCTGCCGGCAGGATCGTCATCATCACCGGTTTCCAGGGCGTCGACAGCGACGGCAACATCGCCACCTTGGGCCGCGGCGGCTCCGACACGTCGGCCGTTGCCGTGGCCGTTGCGATGAAGGCGCAGGAATGTCTGATCTACACCGATGTCGATGGCGTCTACACGACCGATCCGCGGGTGGTGTCGGAGGCGCGGCGGCTCGACAAGGTGACCTTCGAGGAAATGCTGGAAATGGCCTCGCTGGGCTCGAAGGTGCTGCAGATCCGCTCGGTCGAGTTTGCCGGCAATTACAAGATGCCCACCCGCGTGCTGTCGTCGCTGACCGACCCGTTGATACCGCTGGAAGAAGAAGCCGTTTCAGGCACCCTGATCTCATTCGAGAAAGAAGACAACATGGAGCAAGCAGCCATTACCGGCATCGCCTTCAATCGCGATGAAGCAAAGATCACGGTTCTGGGCGTACCCGACCGGCCCGGCATCGCTTACCAGATCCTGGGACCGATTGCCGAGGCCAACATCGAAGTCGACATGATCATCCAGAACCAGTCGGTCGACGGCCGCACCGATTTCACCTTCACGGTGCCGCGCGGCGAGTTCAGCAAGTCGATGGAGGTGCTGACCCAGAGCGTCAAGGCGCATATCGGCGCGGCCAGCATCACCGGCGACGCCAAGGTGTCGAAGGTTTCCGTGGTCGGCGTGGGCATGCGCAGCCATGTCGGCATCGCCTCGCAGATGTTTCGCACGCTCTCGGAAGAGGGCATCAACATCCTGATGATCTCGACTTCCGAAATCAAGATTTCGGTGCTGATCGATGAAAAGTACATGGAACTTGCAGTACGCTCATTGCACAAGGCGTTCGACCTGGAAAACGCTGCCTGAAGCGGCAACGCCTGCATAGTTTGATTGACCAACCCGGTCTGAAAAGCTATGATGCGGTTCGCTGACGGTTTCGTCGGCGCGACGAAGATCGTAGTTTCGTTGAACGTGTGGAGACGTGGCCGAGTGGTCGAAGGCACTCCCCTGCTAAGGGAGCATACGGGCTTAAACCTGTATCAAGGGTTCGACTCCCTTCGTCTCCGCCAGAATTAAAGATAAGCTCATGATTACATGGGCTTTTTTCTTTTCTGCGGCTGATAACTTACAAGGCGACTATCAATGTCAAGCGTGCCAGTGGTTCGTCATGACTCGCACGATGCCTT
>JANXSS010000325.1 GCA_025356535.1 Herminiimonas sp. | reverse complement strand
TGATCACTTCTGAGACGACCGCCCCACCCTTGCGTGCCACTTCCGATGCCGATGTCGCCAGTTGATTCGCCTGGACCGCGTTGTCGGCATTCTGCTTGACGGTCGACGTCAGTTCTTCCATCGACGCCGCCGTTTCCTCCAGCGAGCCGGCTTGCTGTTCCGTGCGGGAAGACAGGTCGATGTTTCCGCTGGCAATCTGGCCGGAAGCGCTAGCGATCGTTGCAGTGCCCGAACGTACCTGGCTGACGATGTTTTTCAGCGAACCGTTCATGTCCTTGAGCGCCTGCAGCAGCTGACCGGTTTCGTTGGTTGTCGTGACGTCGATCTGGCTGGTGAGGTCGCCTGCGGCGACCGTTTTCGCAACCCTGACGGCGGCATCGATCGGCCGGGTGATCGAGCGGCTGACGAACCAGGCAATGCCTGCTCCGGCAAACAGTGCAATGGCAGTCAAGGCCAGCATCAACAGGCGCGCGAAGTTGTAGTTTTCCATCGCGAACTCGTCGTCTTTCTTGTTCTTTTCCCGTTGCAGCTGCGTGAACTCATGCATCGCATCGAGCCATTTTGTCGAGGCAGGTCCGGCTTCCTTCAACAGGAAGTGCACGGCGCCCTCCTTGTCCGATTTCGCCATCTCGATGAATTTGTCGTTGAGCGGACGCGTAGAGGCCTGGCGTTCCCTGATCGTGGCGACAAAGGCCTTGCCGGCTTGGTCAAGAGGCATTTTTTCAAGCGCGGAAAAGGCCGCGTTGTAGACTTCACGGGCGTCGTCGATTTTCTTCTTCTGGATCCTGGCTTCGTTTTCGTCCGACAGCAGGGCAACCGTGCGCATCACGCGCGCGACGATATGCACCGAACTCGCCATGTCTTCCAGGTAAGCCATCTTTTTGACATTGACGTCGACGACATGATGCAGTGCGCCATCGGTCTTGCTCATGCCGTCGATGCCCACTGCTGCCACGCCGGCAAGCAGCATGAGGACCAGGCCGAAACCGAACCCCAGCCGCGTGGCGATCTTCAGGTTTGCAATATCCATATTTTCCTATCGTTTAATTGACCAGCGATGTTTCGCGACACGATTTCCCACGTCATGCGGCGCGGTTTCCAATCGGCCCGACCTGGTTCAGGCCGACCGCAGGAAATGACGCCAATGAAAGCCCCGGGCGACAGTGCCTTGGAATTTTCGGCATTCATCCCGCAACGCCACTGCTGCCTGGAATGCATGCGCTGGCTTATCAGGGTATTGATGCGCCCCAGAGGCAAGATTCAAGCAGTGCCACGCCGCTCGGGCTCCACGAATGAAATGTCTTCGAAGAAACTATACCTCCGCGATATTGTTGCCAACACCAGTCCGACGCAATGCATAAACAGGATGGTTGAGACTTCGGCAAGCGCCCGCCGGGTGCCGTCCTGCTTGATGGACGATCATGATGCCCAACGGATGTCGGTGCCCGGCGTCGGGCGAATGACTACGGTGCGGGGATGGTCGCTGCGGCGATCTGCCGGGTTTTGCGCGTGTTCGCGGCGTATGGACCGTGTCTGACAGGCGTAGCGGGCGGTTCGGATCTGTGCCGAGGAGCGCGCAGTAGCCTGTCAAACACAGCTTAGAAGCACCCGGGGAGGGTTGTGCCTCAACGGCGAGGTTGATCCGCCATTAATCATGCATAGAATTGGAAATCCAATGTTTGAACGTCCCGTCAGGTGGATTTCCAGCCTCAAAACATACGGTTGTATTTGAGGCCGATTCAGCCGGTCAGTGCAATGCTTCGTCAAATCGTCCGGTCTGAACGATTCCAGGTTTTAACAAGCCGACAAAACTGTCGTGCATGATTTCAGCCTGTCGAGGAGCGCGACCCGGCAGTCGCAGGTTGTGTCCGGCGCCGCAGAGCGCTGCATGCATGGCGTCACCGACGCCACCCTTGAGCCAGGTACGAACACGGACCGGCCTGATACCCGGCGTTTTGGCACGGCACCAGAGCCGACCCGGCAGATGCCTGAACCAGCGGCAGG
>JANXSS010000310.1 GCA_025356535.1 Herminiimonas sp. | reverse complement strand
GTACTGAAACTGCTGAATTCTGGTGCCCTTTACGTGGATTGAACACGTGGCCTCTCCCTTACCAAGGGAGTGCTCTACCACTGAGCTAAAAGGGCATTTAACTAACGTATTACAACGAAACTGGAGCGGGTGAAGGGAATCGAACCCTCGTCATAAGCTTGGAAGGCTTCAGCTCTACCATTGAGCTACACCCGCGAGGGTCACCACATCAATCACACCTGCCTTACAACCTGATCGCACCATCCTGCCGGTTACGGCCATCTCCCGTGCGCCATCCACATGAGCTTGAATTTCCAGACTTTGAAACTTCAAAATCACCGCGGCGTTGGTGGAGGGGGCTGGATTCGAACCAGCGTACTCGTAAGAGGGCAGATTTACAGTCTGCTGCCATTAACCACTCGGCCACCCCTCCGCGGGGAACCCCAAACTATATTGGAGTGCCGACCCATTGTCAACACTTGTCGCCGGCGAATCTTACGGCGCAGCATAAATTTATTGCCGTACAGGCACCGGGCGCATTGCATTCCTGCGCAGCCTGCGGCGGCGGGCGGAAGGCATGACAGTCGATGCGCATTGCCCTTACTATCGTTCTTTCCCGTATTTGCCACTTCGCGCTGGTCCGGCAGCGTCTGCATTTTCAAGGCGGAAACCCCCATGCAAGCTCTCCCCGGCATCCTGATCATCTTCGCGCATGCAATGCCGCATGCATCGCGCGTCAACCGTGCCATGGTCGAAGCGGCCAGGAAATTGCCGAACGTGACGGTACGTGACCTCTACGAAACCTATCCGGATTTCCACATCGATGTCGCTGCCGAGCAGGCGCTGCTCGATGGGGCCGACCTGGTGGTGTTCCAGCATCCGCTGCAGTGGTACAGCATGCCGGCGCTGCTGAAGGAGTGGCTCGATGTCGTGCTGGAGGCGGGATATGCCTATGGCGAGGGCGGCGATGCCTTGCGAGGCAAGGGCTACTGGCTGTGCGTGACGACCGGCAGCCCGGCTGCCGCCTACCGGGAAGACGGCCCGCACCGCCAGGCCTTCGAGGCTTTTCTGCCGCAGTTCCGGCAAACCGCGCAGTTCTGCGGCATGGCCTGGCAGCCGCCGCTGGTGCTGCACGGCGCTCACCAGGTTGCACCGGAAGACGTCGCCGCGCACGTTGCGCATTATGTTGCGCTGCTGGCGGCCTATCCGGGCGGCGCCGACCCGGCAACTGCGCCCGACCGCGCACCAGCCTGAGGCCGATCGCATGCAAAACAGCCTGCTCGTCAATGCCCTGATCTACCTGATCGGCGCCGTCATCGCGGTGCCGATTGCAAAACGCCTGGGGTTGGGCGCCGTGCTCGGCTATCTGCTGGCCGGCATGGCGATCGGCCCCTGGGGGCTCGGCCTGATCACGCAGGTCGAGGACATCCTGCATTTTTCGGAGTTCGGCGTGGTGCTGTTGCTGTTTCTGATCGGCCTGGAACTCGATCCGAAGCGGCTGTGGGCCCTGCGTAAGCCCATCTTCGGCTGGGGTGGCGCCCAGGTGGGCGTGATCTCGCTGCTGCTGTTTCTGGCCGGACTGGTCCTGGGCATGCAATGGCGCGCGGCGCTGATCGCCGCGCTCGGCCTGTCCCTGTCATCGACCGCAATTGCCCTGGCAACTCTTGGCGAACGCAACCTGCTCAAGACGCCGGCCGGCTCGGCCGGTTTTTCGATCCTGCTGTTCCAGGACATCGCCGCCATTCCCATGATTGCGATCGTGCCGCTGTTGGGCGGCGTCGGTGCGGCGGATGGCAACGGCTGGCTGGGCGCCGCCAAGGTCGTCGGCGTGATTGCCGGCCTGATCTTCGGCGGACGCTTCCTGATCCGGCCGATCCTGCGCATCATCGCAAAGACCGGGATGCGGGAGATTTTTACGGCGTTTGCCCTGCTGCTAGTAATTGCCATCGGCCTGCTGATGCAACTGGTCGGCATGTCGATGGCGCTCGGCACCTTCATGGCCGGCGTGCTGCTGGCCGACTCGGAATACCGGCATGCACTGGAATCGGACCTGGAGCCGTTCAAGGGCTTGCTGCTCGGCCTGTTTTTCCTCGCCGTCGTCATGTCGGTCGATTTCGGCGTGCTGCTGGCACAACCTCTATTGATCCTGGGACTGGTCGGCCTGTTCCTGTCGATCAAGACAGCGGCGCTCTACCTGCTGTCGAAACGCTTCGAGATACCACGCGCCCAGCAGGCGCTGTTCGCTTTCCTGCTGTCGCAGGGCGGCGAATTCGCCTTCGTCGTCTTCGGCGCGGCTGCCACGGCGGAAGTCTTCAGCCCGCAG
>JANXSS010000252.1 GCA_025356535.1 Herminiimonas sp. | reverse complement strand
CCGACACCGACACCGACACCGACACCGACACCGACACCGACACCGACACCGACACCGACACCGACTGCCGGCTGGGTCAAATGCGCATCGGAAAATGGGGTATGTACCTTCGCCGGAACGCGGCAGGTGCGCTATGGTGCGAACGACACCTTTGCATACCGCACGGCGACCGGCTCGATCCGCTGCGACTACAGCGCCTTTGGCGACCCGCTCTATGGCGTCGCCAAAAGCTGTTTTTACGCCAACTGACGGCCGCGCAGGACGGCACACGGTTTTTGCCGCATCACCGGCTGCCAGCGCGCACACGCTGGCAGCCGGTTTTCCGTTACCATGGCCAGAACCAACGGGAGAATCGCATGCGCAAGGCGCTCAACATCATCGGTGCAGTGCTGGTATTTTTCGGCGTGGTGTGGTTCCTGCAAGGCATCAACATACTGCCTGGCAGCTTCATGACCGGACAAATCCAGTGGGCGGTCTACGGAGCGGTTGCAATCGTCGTGGGCCTGGTATTGCTCGTGGCAGCGCGCCGCCTTGCGGGCGCCTCACGGCTGCCGCGCGACAGCTGAGCGGACGTGGCAGGCATCGCCTGCCTGTGCTGCCCGGCCAACGCAGTCACTCAGTCAAGCCGGCCTTCCGGCACGCGCAGATCGGCCCGGGTTGAAAGCGTCACCGCAATGGCGATCCGCAATCCCGAAATGATGTCGGCCAGCGCCATGCTCGGCGCACCCGGATGCGCTGCTGCCTGTTGCGGCAGGAACGGCACATGGATGAAGCCTGCCCGGACCGACTGCGTCGGCTGGCGTGTTGCCAGACGGTGCAACAGACCATAGAAAACATGGTTGCAGACAAAGGTGCCGGCACTTTGCGAGACTGCAGCCGGAATGCCACCCGCCCGCAGGCCCTGCACGATTGCCTTGATCGGCAACGTGGCGAAATAGGCGGCCGGCGCGCCCGCAACCACCGGCACGTCGACCGGCTGATGCTGCCGGTTGTCGGCAATACGGGCGTCGTCGATATTGATGGCAATGCGTTCGAGCGACATCTCCGCCCGTCCGCCGGCCTGGCCGACGGCAATCACGACTGCCGGCTTGCAACGAGCGATTGCCGTTTCCATCGCGTCGCAGGCAAAGCCGAATGCACACGGCAGCCGACAGACCTCGACCTGGAAATTCGCACCGCGCCATGGCGCAAGCGCCTGCACGGCTTCCCAAGCCGGGTTGATCGTCTCGCCGTTGAAAGGTTCGAAACCGGTCAGCAGGATCGTCTGCATCGACGTGCTCCCGACATCAGCCGCAAATGCGTTTCAACGACCGATGCCGCCGTGCCGCCGGCACACCCGCGGCGTATGACGCGAGCCGTCGCCACACCGGACCGTGCGTTGCACCGGTTTGGGCGCAGCAGCGCGACGGTCGAGATTGCGCTCGGCGGCACGGGCATTGTTTGGCTGTGCACTGCCCGAGTTGAAATACACCTGTGACTGCGCCAGCGGCGTGATGCCGAGCGCGAGGATGAAAAGAATGGCGATGCGTTTCATGGCAGCAGTCTTCGTTGAGGGCAAGTTGCATTGTCGCACTTTCCGATTGCCGCCAGCTGTTTTGAAAGACAGACGCCGGGCGCGCCGGGATACTTGCGCACTTTTATGGCAGGCCGCAATTGCATCGATCGCTTACATGGAGGTTTTGCCGCGCCGTGCTGGCCCTGCAGCCCCGCTGCAGCCAGGCTCCCGCCTGCATCGGCTGGAAGGGCCTGTGCCGGTGGCGCCTCGTCGCCCTGGCCGCGTGCCTTGCATGCCAGGCCTGCATCCAGTTGCCCGGCCTGCGACCGCCGCTGCCGGACCACCCGGTGCCCCCGCAACGGTTCCTGTTTCGTGACGGCGGCAGTGCGCTGTTCTACACGCTCGACAAGCAGCTGTCGCCCGGGCCGGCCTTGCCGGTCAAGACCGTCCTTTTCTTCGTCAGCGGTTCCGATTGCGCCAGCATGCAGTATTTTCTGCCGCAATACTTTCGCGGCCTCGAAGGCGAGTCCGGCCCGATCCGCATCTTCATCCTGCAAAAACGCTTCATCGATGCGCTGAGCTGGGGCGTGATGCGGGCTGCAGCCCGGACTTCATCAAGGCCGACCATTTTTCGCAATGGCTTGCCGACCAGACTGAGTTCATCACCGCGCAACTTGCCGGCATGCGAGCGCAAGCCCTCCCCGAACGCATCGTCATCGGCGGCGTCTCGGAAGGTGGCGAACTCGTACCCGTTCTGGCGCAGGGCATTCCTGGCGTCACGCATGCCGTCATCATCGGCAATGGCGGCATGAATCCGCTCGACGCCTACCGGCTTTTGCTGGCCGGGCAGCCCGGCCGCAGCTCTGCGCGGGCGCTGGCCGCACTGCAGACGCTTGAGCATCATCCGGCCGACCCGGACACGGTCGTCAACGCCCTCGGCGGGCGCACCTGGCGCTACTGGTCGGAGCTGGCCGCCTTGCGCCATACCGACAATCTGCTGGCGCTGTCGATGCCGCTCTGGGTGGCGATCGGCGAGGCGGACGCAGCGCTGCCGGTTGCGTCCGCGCGCTACCTGCAACAGCAGTTTGATGTGCATCGAAAGGACAATCTGCGCCTGAAAATCTACCCTGGCGCAGACCATGGATTAAAAACTAATAGTCACATTAATCTATCTGACTTCTGGTTTGAATTCGATACGTACATGCGAAAATGACATCTTTTTTCGGCGAGCCGATCCGTACCCGTTGCAGCAGTGCGGACATGGCAGGCCAGTCGGGCAGCAGCACGACCTCGCACCGCGGCGTCGCTTGCAAGAATGCCGGCCTGTGCGCCGTGATGCCGGACATTCCCGGATCTGCGCCGAAAGATTTCCTTCGCAAGACTTGATCGATTTTTCCAAACCCATTTATGCGACCCACTATTTATTCCGCGGTTTTTCTTTCCCTGCTCGGCGGCTGTGCGACCGGCCCCACGCATGACAGCCGGCTTGCCAACACCATCACGGCCACCAACCAGGGCGATATCACGGCCGCCATCGACCAGCTGCAACACCACACCAGCGGGGCGCTGAGCAGCGATCTGCTGCTGAACCTTGAAAAAGGCGAGACCCTGCGCATCGGTTCGCGCTACAAGGAAAGCCTGTCCGCCTTCGAGATTGCCGACCGCAAGGTCAGCCAGTGGGAAGCCACGGCCAAGAGCAACCCGGCGCAGTTGATGGGCCATGTGGGCGCGATCTTCGCCGGCGATAGTTCGCGCGAGTACGAAGGCCAGGATTATGAAAAGGTGATGCTGACGACCCGCATGGCGATGGACCGCGTCAGCCTTGGCGACCTCGACACGGCCCGCGTCGACATCAAGCGCACCCATGAACGCGAAGCCGTGATCGCGCAATTTCGCGCACGCGAAACCGCCGCCGCCGAGCAGGAGGCGCGCGACAAGGGCGTGCGTCCCGGCGCCAAGGAGCTCAACGGTTATCCGGTCGAAACCCTGAACGACCCCGAAGTGCTGAAGCTGAAGAACGGCTTCCAGAACGCATTGAGCCACTATCTTTCGGGTTTTGTTTATGAAGCCTTGAACGAGCCGGGCCTGGCCGCACCGGGCTACCGCAAGGCGATCGAACTGCGTCCCGATCTGCCGGTGCTCGAAGAAGGCTTGCGCGGCCTCGACAGCCGCACCGGCTTCTCCCGCAGGAAGGGCGCAACGGACGTGCTGTTCATCATCGAGTCGGGCAATGCGCCGGCGCGCAGGTCACAGAAAGTCAGCTTTCCGGTGCCGACCAACAAGGGATTGATCACCGTCTCGCTGGCTTTTCCGGTGATCTTTCCCGACCGCGAAGCGCTCTCGATCAACCAGCTCAACCTGGGCAGCATGACGGTGCCGACCGCACTGGTGACGGACTTCAATGTGATGGCCCGCAAGGCACTGAAGGATGAACTGCCGGGCATGCAACTGCGCTCGGCTGCGCGGGCCGTCGGCAAGGGTTTGCTGCAGGATCAGGCCAACAAGCAGCTCGGCGCCTTCGGCGGCCTGATCGGCAACATGGTCGCCACCGCTACGGAGCCGGAAGCAGACGACCGGCTGTGGCGGGCCTTGCCGGGCCGCGTCTTCATCGCCCGGGCATTCGTGCCGCCGGGTGAATACGACATGCGCATTCCCGGGCAGCCCGACGCCGGCAAGAAGCTCGCCGTCAGCGGGCGCTACATGGTGGTGCCGGTGCGCATGTTGCGCAACAAGACCTACTTCGGCGAATCGGTGCAATTCGGCGAGGCCGGTGCAGTCGCCAGCGCGGGTGACGCGACGAAAGACCTGTCCGCCACCGCCGCCGCGTCGTCACCCCTGCGCAAGGTCGCCCTGCAGCCGGGCGCCGCATCGCCGGGACAGAAGTGATGCCGATTCTACCGATCCGTCAACCGACCCAGCCTGGAAGAACCGCAATGAAACCAGCCCTCCGAACAACAGTTGTTGCCGGCTGCATGGCGCTCGCGCTCGGCCTACTCGCCGTCGCACCCGCCCAGGCGCAGTCGGACGGCCCGGTGCCGCCTGCCGTATCGGCCGGCATTGCCTCCAAGCTGATCGTGCGCGGCGACCTCAAGGGGCTGCAGGCAATCGACCTGCGCGCCCAGCGGCGCAACGATGTGCTGGTGGTGCAGGCCGAGGTGGTCAATACCCAGCCGCGCGATGTGCGCCTGTATTACCGCTTCCGCTGGGTCGATGCAAGCGGCATGCAGGTCGGCGACGGCGAAGGCTGGAAGCCGCTGGTGTTTCTGGGACTGCAGACGCAGTTCTTGAAAGGCACCGCATACGGTCCGCAGGCGACCGATTTTCAGATCGAGATGAGCGCCGAAGGGCGTTGAGCAGCAGGCCCGGTAGGGCAGCGGGTTTCGAATGCGTCGATGCTGCCTGCCGACCGGATGCAATCGAGACTGACACCTCAGCGCATCGGCAAACCCCTTGCCGGTGCCGCATAATTTCATGGAGTCGTTCATGCATTACTCGTTTTCAAAGCTGCTCGCGTGCGGCAGCGTCGTTGCCGCAACCCTTTGCCTGGGCGGATGCCCGGCTTCCCTGTCGCAGCCGACCGTCAGTTTTGCACGGCAGGTAAATTACGGCGACAGCAAGGCCGTTGAAACCGTCACCAATGAATTCGGTTCGACCGACCTGCAGATGATCGCCGAAAAAATGGTCGGCTCGCTGCTGGAAGATCCGGTCCTGGCGAACCGGCCGACCATGACCCTGTCGACGGTGCGCAACAAGACGAGCGAATACATCGATACCAAGGCGATCATGAATTCGATCCAGACCGCGCTGGTCAAGAGCCGCAAGGTGAAGTTTGCCCGCAGCAATGACGAGATGCAGGCCGGCGTCGACGAACTGCAGCGGCAAAACCAGAGCGGCCTCTACAAGAGCCAGGGCAAGGCGCAGATCGGCAGGATGAGCGCCGCGAAATATACCCTGGAGGGCGAGAT
This sequence comes from Herminiimonas sp., assembly GCA_025356535.1. GTDB lineage: Bacteria > Pseudomonadota > Gammaproteobacteria > Burkholderiales > Burkholderiaceae_D > JANXSS01. The sequence continues at coordinate 8,228 of JANXSS010000252.1, read as the reverse complement.
CATCTCCATCGTCAAGCAAAACACCGCCACCAAGGACGTGTTCTACAAGATGACGCTGAAGCTCTATGACGTCGAGGATGGCTCGATCGAATGGCAGGATGAAAAGGAAATCCGCAAGACATCGAGCCGCTGACCGGCATGTGTCCTGCGCGCCGGGCGCTCGCGTGCATGCGGAGCGCTCGGCCCGGTCGTCTGAAACCGCGTCACCGTACGCATCGAATTTCACAGGGATTTATATGTTCAACGATAGCGACATGCTGCGTCATGTGTTGCGCGCCATGCGTTTCACCGCCTCCTGCTTCTGCCTGGCAGCAGCCTCCGGCCACGGCGCAGCCCATGCATCCGGCGAGCCGAAGATAGCAGTCACCGACCTGACCTATGAAGAAAAGGTCAGCCAGTATTTTCGCGTGGTGTCGGCCAGCAGTCGCAGCAGCATCGACGCATCCGCCAGCGAACGCGAGACCGACCATTCCTACGCCGCGCGCAGTCGCGTGCGCGGCCAGTCGGAGAGCAGCTACCATGAAGAAGAAGGCGTCTACACCTACATCGACCGGGGCGAGCTGCGCACCTACACGGCCGACCTGAAAGGTGCGCTGCTGAAGAGCGGCCAGATCCGCCTGGTCCAGGCGCGTCCCTATGTCGGCAAGCCGACCGAGCGCATCTACGACATCATCGCCCGCATCAAGCAGGGTTTCTATCCGGGTGCGGACTATGTGCTGTTCGGCTCGGTCAGCAACATCGCCTTTCGCCAGGAAGCCATGCCGCTGGCAATGGGTTCGTCGACCACTGCAAACCTGACGCTCGATCTGGTGGCTGACTTCAGCCTCATCAACACCCGCACCTATGAAGTCAAGGCCGCCTTCAGTGCCAGCGGCTCGGGCCAGGATACGAAGATCATCAGCCGCGCCGGCGACCGGGTCGTCTTAAACCGCGGCAAGGTCATGCAGGAAACCTCGCGCAGCCTGGCCGAGAACGCCTATGTCGAAATGATGACGCAACTCGGATTCGCACGCGCCACCGTTGGCCGCAACAGCAGCGGCGCGGGCGATGGCAGCCCGGCATCCGGGTCGCGCTATTCCGGCACCGGCGCCGATGGACGGCCAGCAGCCGAGCCGGTCGTCGAGCCGGTCAGGGTGTACCGGTAAGCGGCGCAACCGGCACAACCGGCGCTGCATGGCCGGCTCCCCGGCCCGGTCAGCCTGCGGGCGCGCCGTCTGCCTGCGGTGCACGCGCAAGGATCAACGCCGCGCCGGCGGTTTGGCAGTGCCGTAGTACATCTTCGGGCTCTTCGGTTTCTTCGGCTTTGCCAGCACCTGCCCGGTCGCATCTGTTGCCGGCACCCGGTGCTCGGGCAGGAATCCCGGTTCTTCGATGCGTTTCAAGCGCTGCTGCGTGAAAGCCTCGATTGCCGCCAGCAGCGGCGCTTCGTCGGCACAGACCAGGGAGATCGCTTCGCCGGCCGCGCCGGCGCGCCCGGTGCGCCCGGTGCGGTGCACGTAATCTTCGGCCACGATCGGCAGGTCGAAATTGATCACCAGCGGCAGGTCGTCGATATCGAGTCCGCGGGCGGCCACATCGGTTGCAATCAGAAGCGCGACTTCGCCCGCCTTGAAGCGTTCGAGTGCCCGCAGGCGTGCCGGTTGCGCCTTGTCGCCGTGAATGGCGTCGGCTTTCAAGCCTTGTGCCAGCAACAGGGCGGTCAGCTGATCGACACCCTTGCGCGTCTTCACGAACACCAGCGCCTGACCCCAGCGCCGCTTGCGCAGCAGGTGCAGGAACAGTTCGGCCTTGCGCTTCTTGTCGACCGTGATGACCGTCTGCCGGATCGCCTTGACCGTCGTGTTCGGCGCACTGACTTCGATGACCAGCGGCTTCGTCAGCAGCTTTGCCGCCAGCAACCGGATCGGATCGGAAAAGGTCGCCGAAAAAAACAGCGTCTGACGTTTTGCCGGCAGCGCAGCCAGCACGGCGTCGAGCTCGCGCGCAAAGCCCAGGTCGAGCATCCGGTCTGCTTCATCCAGCACCAGCGTCTGCAACTGGTCGAAGCGCACCGCGTTCTGCCGGTACAGGTCGAGCAGGCGGCCCGGCGTTGCAACCAGCAGGTCGAGCCCCTTGCGCAGCTTCATCATCTGCGGATTGATGCTCACGCCGCCGTAGGCCACCGCGGTGCGCAGCGGCAGATTGCCGCCGTATTCGCCAAAGCTTGCGTGGACCTGTTCGGCCAGTTCCCGGGTCGGCACCAGCACCAGCATGCGCACCATGTTGCTGCCGATCTTGTTGCCGGTCATCACCAGGCTCTGCAGCATCGGCAGTGCAAAGGCAGCGGTCTTGCCGGTGCCGGTCTGGGCTGCAGCCATGACGTCGCGCCCGGCCAGCACCGCCGGTATGGTTTGCAATTGCACCGGTGTCGGTGTCAGGTAGCCGCGTGCAACCAGCGATTGCAGCAGGGGATCGATCAGGCCAAGGGAGGCAAACGTCATGACAGTGTCGCTATGTGAAAAAGAGGGTGAAGGGCGGTGCGCTCGATCATGCGCCGGGCGGCAAGTCTACCGCGTTGCCGGTGTCGACATGCAGATAGTTGCAGCCTCTGCGATTGCCGCGCGCCCGCGGCGGCGCATGGAGCCGGCCGGGCCTTTGTGCTAGCCTTCGGCTGATGTACACCCGTTTCTTCGGTCTCCAGCAGGCTCCCTTTTCGATTGCACCGGACCCGCGCTATCTGTTCATGAGCGAGCGCCACCGCGAGGCGCTCGCACACCTGCTGTATGGCTTGAATGGCGGCGGCGGCTTCGTGCTGCTGACCGGCGAGATCGGCACCGGCAAGACCACCGTCTGCCGCCTGTTCCTGGAGCAGATTCCGGCGCGTTGCAATGTCGCCTACCTCTTCAATCCGAAGCAGACCGTCACCGAACTGCTGCAATCGATCTGCGACGAATTCGGCGTGACGGTGCCGCGCACCGGGCAGGCAGGCGCGACCGTCAAGGACTTCATCGATCCCCTGAATGCCTTTCTGCTGGCCGCCCATGGCGAGCACCGGAACAACGTACTGATCATCGACGAGGCGCAGAATCTTTCGACCGATGTGCTGGAACAATTGCGCCTGCTGACCAACCTCGAGACCAGCGAACGCAAGCTGCTGCAGATCGTCCTGATCGGTCAGCCGGAGTTGCGCGCCATGCTGGCCGCGCCCGAACTCGAACAACTGGCGCAGCGCGTGATTGCGCGATTCCACCTGGCCGCACTGACGGCGCCGGAGACGGCGCAGTACATCGGGCACCGGCTTGCGGTGGCGGGCAATGACCGCGCCTCGCCATTCACCGCACGCGGCATGCGCCAGATCCATGCGCTGGCGCGCGGTATTCCGCGCCGCATCAACCTGCTGTGCGACCGCGCGCTGCTGGGCGCCTACGCCGGCGGCAAGGCGCAGGTCGACCCGACGACGATTGCGCGGGCGGCGCGCGAAGTCTTCGATCTGGAAGGCAGGCGTGGCCGCATCAGGTCGACCGGCTGGCAAACGTTCGTGCCTGGCGCGCTGGTTGCGCTGCTGGTAACGGGTGTTGCCGGATTCGGCATCGGTCGGATGCTGCCCTGGCCGGAAGCCGAACCGCGCGCCGACTCGGCGATCGCACTGCGCCCGGCCGCCAGCATCGGCCTGCAGCGCATTCCCGCCCGCGCGCCGGCCGACACGGGTGCGGCATTGCCATCGACGTCGATGCCGGCGGTGTCGCCAGTGTTACCCGCATCGATACCGGCAGTGTCCGCTGCAACCGGCCTTGCGGCAGCCACGCCGGTTGCGACGCTTGCCGCTACGGCCGGTGCGCAGGCGCGCGACTTGTCGGCAGCGTACCGGCAGCTTGGCCGGATGTGGAACCTGGAACTGTCTGACAGTGATCCGTGTGTCGGCGCACACAAGCAGGACATGCATTGCTTCAGCAGCAAGAACGGCCTGGTCGAGATACGCCGCCTCGACCGGCCCGGCATCCTGACGCTGCACGATGACCAGAACCAGAAATACTACGCCGTTCTGACCGGCCTTGGCAGCCAGAGCGCCACGTTGCGCATCGGTGAGCGCGTCGAGAACGTCACCCTGAGCGCGCTGTCGCGTCGCTGGCATGGCGCCTACACCACCTTCTGGCGCGGTCCGGTCGGGGAACCTCGCGAGATTGCGACCGGTGCCAGGGGCGCTGACGTCGACTGGGTGGCAGCGCGCCTCGCGCGCGCCGACAACCTGCCCGAGCCGGCGGCAAACCTGGTTTTCGATGCTGCCATGAGTGCCCGGCTGCGCGAATTCCAGCTGGCGCAAGGCCTGGCGCCGGATGGCATTCCAGGTCCGCAAACCATGATGCGCCTGGCATCGGTGGTCGACAGCAGCGAGCCGCATCTGCAAGTGCCCGCCACTGCAGAGGCGCGACCGTTTCCCCCACTTGCGGCGCAACCGGCAGGAAAGTAACCGATGTCCTTCATTCTCGACGCACTCAAGAAAGCCGATGCTGAACGCAATCTGGGACATCTTCCCGGAATCCATACGCGGCAGGCAATCGAGGCGGCTCAGCCCGCAGTACGCAGTGCCTGGAGCCGTCGTCAGAAATCCGTGGCACTGACGTGTGGAGCGGCTGTTGTCACCATTGCAATCGGTGCATGGCAGTTCGGTCGGGGGGCAGCAGGCGCCGGTGGCCGCTACCGCCGTGCCCGTGAGCGGAGGCGCGGAGTCGACCGCTTCGCAGCTTGGTTCGGGCGCTGCATCACCTGCCCCGGGCAGCACGCCAAAGGCGCTGTCGGCCACGCCGGCGCAGCCCGAAGCCGCAGCAGCGACTACACTTGCAACAGAACTTCCGGTACCGGCGCCGAAGCCGGTGGTGGTGCCGCGCAAAGCACCGCCCGCTGCACTCGCTGCAAAGGACGCCACGCCAGCGGCAAGGAAAAACCTGCCAGCGCCCGAGCGCGCGAACCCCATGACGCTGCTCGACCTGCCCCCTGCGATCCAGCGCGAAATACCGCCGCTTGCAATCAGCGGTTCGATGTATTCGGCCAATCCGGCAGACCGGATGCTTTTGGTGGACAAACGCATGCTGCATGAAGGGGATGAAGTTGCGCCCGGACTCGTGCTCGACAGCGTGCTGCCCAAGGGTGCCATACTGCGCTACAAAGGCCATGTATTCCGGGTTTCGCACTGAGTGCGTGCGGCACTGCGGTAGCCTGACTTGCCGGTTTGATGGCAAATCGTCCGGCGCAAACGCGATACCGCACTATCCGTAATTTTTCAGGAGCGCACATGGCGACCACGGTTGAGCATCACGGTGTGAACATCGTCACACTTCAGGCGGGCGACAGCATTGCCGCGCTCTGCGCGCCGGGGGATATCGTGCTGGAGCAGGATGGCGCTGGCTGGTGGACGCGCTTTGTCGATGACGACGGCAGCATCGAAAGCTACGACGCGCCGTTCGAAAGCTACAACAAGGCCTTGTGGACGGCAAAGGCCGCTGCGGAATTCCAGGCCGAGTAGAACGGGATGGCATTGCCGCAACGACCCGCAACGCCGCAGCCACGACGCCATGGCGTCGCCGGAACCCGATGTCGGCAGCAATATTCCATGGATTCTGCTTCAGCTGCGCTGATGGTTGCGTCGCAAGCCGGGTGTCAGCAGCACCCGCAGGGCGACCTCGAAATCGATCATCCGGTTTTTCAGGAAAGTGGCAGCATAGCGCGTGCCATACACCTGCTGTATGGTGATGCCTTCCTCGACGAAACGTGCGCTGGTCCAATCCTGCCGCGCCAGGATGGCATGTCTTCGAAGCGATGCCGGGTTCGCCGGCTGTTTCTGTGTCATTCGGTACTTTCGCAAGCAGGAACAGCGGTGCTATCCCGTTGAGCAGACAGTACGCGAGCGCACCGTAACGCACTGACAACTTTCTTCAATGCTAGTCCACCGCCGGCGACCTTGCTCCCGTCCGGTCGTTTGCAAACCGGCATTACATGCCCACAACACACCGGCAATTTGGCCCGCCTGCACCATTATCTCGTGGTAACATTTATTGAGAGAAACATATGTGACTCTCATGTGGCGCTCGGACGATCCCGGAGAATGCATTTTTTCTGCGAATCCGAGCCGAATCGATACCGAAAGTGCTGGGTAATGGCGAAACAGACGATAAGCAAGCGATTTACGACCGGCATGTTGCGGCTCGGCTTTCTTCGCTCCAGCATGCACAACATCCTGATCTGGCCATCCCTGTGCATGCTGGCCGGCTTGCTGCTGTGGGGCCTGATTCATATAAAGCTGAAAGATGAACGCGCTGCGCTGGAGCAAGGCGCCTTGAAACATGCGGCGTCGCTGTCGCAGGCATACGCCGAACAGATTTCGCGCACCCTCGAGCAAATCGATCAGATCACTCTGAACGTGAAGTACGGCTGGGAGTCCAGCAATGGCCACCTGAAACTGGAGCAGCAGCGCAGCCAGGGACTGTATCCCGCCGCGGCGCGCCTGTTCGTCACCATCCTGGACCGGCGCGGCGTGATCGTCAGCAGCACGATCGGCTTCGATCCGCTGACAGACCATTCTGCAGTGGCTTATTTCCAGACACATCGCGCCAGCACCGATACCGACCTGCTGATTTCGGCGCCCTCGCTCGGTCTGCGCATCAAGCGTAGCCTGATCCGCTTTTCGCGCCGGCTCGAAACCGCCGATGGCGCCTTCGACGGCGTCGTGATGGTTGCCGTCGAGCCGAATTACCTGGCGTCGTTTTATGACGAGTCGAGCTTCGGCAAGAGCGACTTCCTGTCGGTGCGCACGACCGACGGCGTTCTGCTGGCGGCCAAGATGGGCGCCGACATCAAGGCGCTGCCCAGCGTTTTTCGCACATCGCCCGTCTTCGATCTGCCGGACGGCGTCCAGGCTTTTCCTGCCGAACGATTCGTCGACAACCAGCCGCGCGTCGTCGCCTGGAGAACGCTGTCAAATTATCCGCTGCGCTCGCTGGTTGGGTTTTCAGAAAAAGAAATTTTTGCCGGGTTCGAAGCCAGTAGTGCCGACACCAGAAAATTCGGGCTCGCCGGCAGCGGCCTGTTATGTCTGGTCGGCTTGCTGGGAATTTTTTTCACAGCGCGGCTGGCATGGCGCGAGCATCGCGAAGAAGAGATCAAGGCCACCTATCGCCTGGTCATCGAGGAAGGTGGCGAAGGCTTTTTCATGCTGCGCGCAGTGCCACGCGAAGACGGGACCGCAGCCGATTTCGTCATCCTCGACTGCAATGAGCGCGGTGCGCTGTCGACTTGCCTGCCGAAGCCGGCGCTGTTGGGCATGCCACTGTCACAACTGGAGCCGGCCGCCTTCTGGTCGCAGATGATTGCCGCCTGCGGCATGGCGATGCACACCGGTTTTTACGAGGACGAATGCAGCGCGCTGTGTGATGGGCAGGAAAGCTGGATGCTGCGGCGACTGGTGCGGTCCGGTGACGGCGTTGCCGCAACGCTGCGTGACATCACCGACATCAAGGTGCATCAGGAAGCACTGGCGCGCCTGGCAAACATCGACGCGCTGACGACGCTGCCGAACCGGCACTGGCTCACGCATTTCCTGCCCGGCGCGTTGCAGCGCGCAAGCGACGGCAACCGGCCGATGGCGCTGCTGTTCATCGACCTCGACAATTTCAAGAACATCAACGACACACTCGGCCATGCGGCAGGCGACGAATTGCTGCAATCGGCTGCCGCGCGCCTGCGCTCCGTCATGCGCCCGAGCGACAATGTGGCTCGCCTGGGCGGCGACGAATTCACCATCGTCCTGGAGCAGTTCGAGGATGCGGCGGCAGTCGCGCAGATCGGCGAACGTATCGTCAGGGCCTTTGCCGAACCGTTCGTGCTGACCGGCGGCAGCCTGCACGTTGTCCATGCATCGATTGGCATCAGCGTCTATCCGGCCGATGGCGACAATGCCGCGACCCTGCTCAAAAATGCCGACATCGCCATGTATGCCGCCAAAGCCAGCGGCAAGGCGCATTTCCAGTTCTTCCAGCCACACCTCTCGGAGACCCTGGTACGGCGTCTGAACGTCGAGCAGGCGCTGCGCAGTGCCATTGAAAACGACGAATTCATCCTGCACTACCAGCCGCGGGTCGATGCCCTGACCGGCCAGCTCCTCAGCCTGGAAGCCCTGGTGCGCTGGATACATCCGAAGCGCGGCATGGTGCCGCCGCTTGAATTCATACCGATTGCGGAAGAGACCGGCCTGATCA
>JANXSS010000244.1 GCA_025356535.1 Herminiimonas sp. | reverse complement strand
AGCTTCAACCCGATTCAGTTCATTAACCCAGTGTTGCACTTGGTACTTGAAACCGCCCATGTTGTCGAAAAATAACGCCGCCGAATCGTGGCTTTTTCGCAAGTCTTGCAAACCTCCATTTTCTGAACATTATTTTTAACTAAAACGCACAAACTGGGCGTCTCGTTACTGGAAAGTAGTTTCCGCTAGGAATAATCTTTTCATGTCAACCGGCATGACTCGACCCTTAGCGGACCTTCTGATTTCAATAATACCTGGTAGGTTAGAAAGATCGCCTCAACCCATGTGTGGCCAATCATCCTGATGGTCGCATGGAGCGATTTTTTTCATACGGGTGTCGCTGCGTTTAATTAAAACAAGCACCCATACCGCTAATCCAAGAACTGCCAAGCCGCCTGTAACAACCCAAAAATTCAAAGGCATTATGGTTGCCCTGTGTTGTAGCTAATATTTAGCCTGCCACCCGCTATCGACCCATTGCTGTCGGTGACGCTTTCGAAAAGCAGACGTTGAACGCTGAACTGACGGGATCGCCGTCAAGGTTGTAAATTTAAGTGGTCTTGAAGACTAGCCTGCTTTGCATTGCTTCCATCGCGACGGTGGACAAGCAGAACACATCTTTGGATCGGAGGGCTTGCTGATTCGCTGCACATCGCATGCGCCGCCGCACCTCATGACAATTTCTCGGCCTGATCTTTCGCAGCGAAAGCGGATGGAGGCCGATTTTCCGCAGCAAATCAGTTTGAGCCGAAACTCATTGTGTCGCCTGCCGTCAAAGATGTTTTTTGCAAAGCAGCCGTTTGCCGTTGACAAAAACTATCTACCCCAGGCACCACGGGCGTCAATGCAATTGCAGGCATGGGCCACACCCTTCTCATAACCGGAACAACCGGGTTTCTTGGTGGAGCGATCCTCGCACGGCTTTATGCGGGTGATTGCCCAGAGCCGCCCTTGTTGCTGGTGCGCGGTGATTGCGCGGTAATTGGCTTGCAACGCGTACGCTGCAACCTGCGTCGTTTCGGCGTTTCTGAAACGGACCTTCGACGCTTGAGTACAGATCAAATAATTTTGGGCGATATCAGCAACGTCTCCGCTTTTGCATCGGATCTTCGACTTGAAGGCGTCGGGCAAGTCATCAACTGCGCAGCCATCACCAGTTTTTCTGACCATCCGGATTTATGGGCTGTGAATGTGACGGGTACGCTCGCATTGGCCCGCCACATGCAAAAGATGGGTGCGCTCAGGCGTTTCCTGCATGTGGGCACAGCCATGGCGTACGGTCCGCAAGCAGGTACGTTCGTTTTCGAGGACTACACCCCCCCTGCAGATGTCATGCATATCGTTCCCTACACCCGATCAAAGCTGGAAATCGAGCGCCTGCTGCGTGAACAGCTTCCATCGCTGCCGCTGATCGTGGTGCGGCCATCGATCGTGGTGGGCGATACACGCTTCGGTTGCGGCCCCTCGTTCAGCATTTTCTGGGTTTTCCGCCTGGCGCAAATGTTGGAGCAATTTACCTACGATCTCGACGATTTGATTGATGTAATCCCCGTTGATTACGCCGCAGATGCGATCGTGCATCTCGTGCAGAAACCGATACTCCGGCACGATCTTTACCATATATCAGCGGGGAGAAAATCGGCCTCGACGTTTCGCGAGATCGATTACGCACTGGCGGACGGTTTTGCCGCTGCGCCGGTTGGCGAACGCTACCGACGCGCCACGATCGACCAGATAACGCGCCGCGCCTTGCAACTCGAGGGAGAATTCAGCCGTGGCGAGAAACGCCTCATCGCGAAGGCGATTCGGCTCTACGGCGCATTTGCAGCCTTGAAAATGGTATTTGATAACAGCCGGATCATGGATGAAGGGATGGTGCCACCCCGGCGTTTCGCCGACTACGCTGGCGTCTGCGCGCGTAGTTGTGCTGGGGTATCCATGACGACGCAAATGTCGGCCGACTTCAAGTAAGGGGGGGCGATGTCTCTCGATACAACAAGTAGGCTTCGCGCGCCGACGAAATTTGGCTACGTTAGCGCAGCAGACATGCAACAAATTGCGGCTCTCTTGCTTACCGCTGCCGATGTATTTGGCACTGAGCAGGAAAGCTCCCAGATTCAGGCGGAATATGCCACGTTCGAAAAGCTGACGCAGTTGAGCAGGCAAGCCATTGGCGTTCGAAAAACAAGCGAAGGCCAGATCGTGGCATGGTGCACTGTGTTTCCGACCACAGCTGCTCTGATGCAAGGGTTTCTTGCCGGCGCAATTACCGAACGCTCGCTCTTCGAGCAGACCAGCGTCGGCGACAGCGGTGCCCTTTACCTCATGTCCGTGTACATTTTTCCGGAACACCGCGGATCGATCAGTCCAGAGCGTTTGATCAAGGACACCATTGCGCCGCTACTGGCGGTACCTTGCCCTATTTTTTATCATGGCCTGACGGACCATGGCGCAAGGCTCGGTACGCTTTTGCAAAAGAAATTCAGCAGGCGTGGTTATCAGATTTTGTGCTTTAAGGCGCCTGTACTTTCTGACAACTGAACGTCTTCTGTGGTTTTCCGTACGAATACCTGGAGAGTCTCAAAATTACGGCATAAAACCATTCCAATATTTTTGCCGCATCGCCTTCCGGGGCATCCGCACAGCTACCATTTTTTGGAAACGACCCGGTTCGAAAAAACCCCTCCGGCGTGCGTGCCAATGCAACGCAGCTGCACCGATGTTGCGTTTAATCCAAGCGTGGGGGCTTTTGGCAAGGATCTTTAATATTGCTATTGCGAAACATAGGCATCCACTTTAGCCTTGACCGACGTTTAATAGCTGGAGCCATCATGCGCCGCCTGCGATTGTTGTCGTTTTCCTTGTTGCTCTCCCTCGGTGCCGACGTATTTGCCGCTGCGGACGCGCCGGGTTCGTCGTTCAAGGTGCTGATGGCACATGACCCGTCGGATGAAGCCGCAGCGTCCGTACAGGTCGGCATGCCGGTTGGTCCGGGCATCGAAGCGTCCTTGAAGCGGCACATTTCATTTTCGTCGACCACGCTCCTGACCGATGTGATGCGCGCATCGCGCACCTCGGAAAACGACGTCCTGATCGGGCCGCCAAGCGTCACGGCGTCGGCCATCAGCCACGGCTACCAGCTGCTGGCGCTTAATGACGCCACTGCCAGGTTCGCCATCGTTGCGCGCGCCGACATCGCCAACCTGGAGGGTTTGCGCGGCAAGGTCCTTTACCTGACCCAACAGGATTCCTCCCGTGCCTATCTGGCAAAGGGATTGCTGCGGGAATCGAAATTCGATCTCAAGACACTCGGCAAATTGACCTATGGGCGCACGTCCGGCGCCGGCCTGCTCGGACTGAGCCTGAAGATCGCCGATGCGACGTTCGTTGAAGAGAATGAGGCAAAGCAGTGGATGCGAGTAAATCCGAACTTGGGCCACATCCTGAAAACCAGCCGCGACGTGCCCTCGGGAATGGCCATTTCGGTCAAAAAGACCATGACCGAGACCGATCGGGCGGCGTTGCTGCGCTGGGTGGCATCCCCGGCGTCGCGCGAGGTCGGCCTGGGCCAGCTGCGTGAAGCCACGACGGCCGACAAGGATCTGTACAAGTACATTGCCGGCCTGGGTATCCTGACGCCGGCCATGCTGACCGGCACGACCGTGGCGACGGCGCAGGCCGTCACGCAACTGATGGCGGCCGGCGCCACGGCGGTCGATACCCGGACCCGCAAGGAGTTCGACAAGGAACACATCCCCGGTGCGGTGTTTGCGCCTTATGTGGAAAAAAGCCTGAAGGAAGTCGAATACGACCAGACGCAGGACGATTTCACGGCGATATTGAAGCTGCCGCGCGACAAGCCGGTCATCTTCCTGTGCAACGGGCCGGAATGCTGGAAGTCGTACAAGGCATCGAAAGTGGCGGCGGGTAACGGCTTCAAGAAAGCCTACTGGTTTCGCGGCGGCATGCCGGAGTGGCGCGAAAAGTCGCTTCCGGTGACCGGCGCCTGAACGCATCCCGGGCCAAGCGGATTTCGCACCACGCACCACCATCACCCTTTTCTGTATTCCCATACGAAGACATCCTGAACCGAAAGAGCGATCAATGACCACCTATCAGCGCACGCCACAAACGTCACCCGGTGTACCCCCAGTCACGACACGCCGCAGCTTTTTGACCCGTACCGGCAAGGCTGCCTCTGCATCGGTATTGGCGGCCACCGGCCTGCCGGCCTTAGCCGCTGGCGTGACGATGCCTTTCGCCAATGGCGCGCGTGACCTGGTCGCCTATCCGCAAAAGCGCCCGTTGATCGTTCTGACGTCGCGTCCACCGCAGCTGGAGACGCCATTCGAAGTGTTCAATGAAAGCGTCCTGACGCCCAACGATGCGTTTTTCGTGCGGTATCACTGGAGCGGCATCCCTACCTCGATCGATCCGCGTACCTATCGGCTGCAGATTCGTGGAAACGTCAACAGGCCGATCGAGCTGACCCTGGCCGAGATCAAGCACATGGCGTCGCCGGTCGATCTGGTGGCCGTCAATCAGTGCTCGGGCAACAGCCGGGGATTCTTCGAGCCGCGGGTCAACGGCGGCCAGCTCGGCAATGGCGCCATGGGCAACGCCCGCTGGACCGGCGTGCCCCTGAAAACCGTGCTGGAAAAAGCCGGCGTCAAAGCCGGCAGCGTGCAGGTGTCCTTCAATGGCCTGGATGTGCCGCCGCTTGGCGACGGACCCGATTTCGTCAAGGCCTTGAATGTCGACCATGCGCTCGATGGCGAAGTCATGCTGGCCTGGGCGATGAACGGGGAAGACCTGCCGATGTTGAACGGCTATCCGCTGCGCCTGATCGTGCCTGGCTACTACGGCACCTACTGGGTCAAGCATGTCTCCGACATTCTGGTGACGGACAAGGTATTCGACAATTTCTGGATGGCGCCCGCCTACCGTATTCCCGACAACGACTGTGCCTGCGTGGAGCCAGGCACGACGCCGGCCAAGACGGTGCCGATCAATCGCTTCAACGTGCGCTCGTTCATCACCAGCGTAAAAGACGGTGCCACGCTGCGCGCGGGCCACGTGACGACCGTGCGCGGCATTGCCTTCGACGGCGGTTTCGGTATCGACGAAGTCCTGTTTTCCGACGACGGCGGCGCGACCTGGCGGGAAGCGAAGCTGGGCGCAGACCTGGGCAGGTATTCTTTCCGCGAATGGACCTTCAGTTACAAGCCGCGCGGCCAGGGAGAACATGTCCTGATGGTCAAGGCAAAGAATCGCAAAGGCCAGACGCAGCCGATGAAGGCGACCTGGAATGGCGCCGGCTACATGCGCAATGTCGTCGAATCCACCCGTATCGTTGCCATCTGAGGAATGACCATGTCAAAAAAATCGCGCATTTTCGTGTCCTTTCTGTCTGCGACCCTCCTTGCCGGCACGGCCGGCGCGGCGGCGCTGACAATCGCGCTGCCGACGGAAACCGCTGTCTACAAGCCCAGCGCCTTGCCTGGCTATGAACTGGTGCAGCGCAACTGCATGACATGCCATTCGGCGCAGTATGTGGCGAGTCAGCCCGCGACATCGCCGCGCACCTATTGGGATGCGACGGTCAAGAAAATGAAAAAGCCCTTCGGCGCGACGTTTGCCGACGCCGACATACCGGCGATGGTAGATTACCTGACCAAAACCTACGGTACGGAGCCGGTGCCAGCGGCGGCCACGGTGACGCCGTCGGCGCCAGTGGTGATGCAAAAGTGAGCGTAGCCGCCGTGTAGTGAAGCAATGTCCTGTCAAGCTAACCAATGCGTTTTGAAGGCAGATATTTATTTATTCCAGGTTGCCGGTGGCCTGCGTCCACCATACTGACAGGGGCAGTCAATACGGAAGTGTCCGCTACCTTGCCGCCCTGGACGACCAATTGGCCGGTCGGCTCGATGCATGCTTCGGCAAATCCGTACAATAATGCAAAACCAAAAAGTTTCATGAAGACGCTCAGGGCGGAAGCGGTCCATGTCTGCGACCACGAGACATTCGCGCACGTGACAGCACGCCTTGGGCAACGCATCGAGCATCTGTGCAACGCCGGGCGAATGGATTCGGCGCCCGGCTATGCTCGACCCGTCAATTTCGAGGCAACACCCGCACGACGGGCGGCGTGAATCCTGTTTGCTCCCTGGTCCAGTCGCAGGGGGTCACGCCAGGCTACTGTTCTAAAAAGACGCATCTGATGAAATTATCGCCGCTACTTCCCATGTGGTCCGCAATCGCGCCGGGCGCAGCATGGATTCTTCTCGCCGGTTCGTATCTGGGCATGGGCGAGGCCTTCGGGATTTTCTATACGGCGTTACTCGTCGCCGGTTTGTTGGCAAGCGTGATCGCGGCGGTGTTTCACGCAGAGATCGTTGCGCATCGCGTCGGCGAGCCATATGGCACGCTCGTTCTGGCAATTGCCGTGACGGCCATCGAAGTCGCGCTCATCGTTTCGCTGATGATCGCAGGTGGCGAAGCGGCAACCGGGCTTGCGCGAGATACGGTCTTCGCTGCCGTCATGATCATTCTCAACGGGATGGTGGGCTTGTGCCTGTTGGCCGGCGGACAGCGCCACGGGGAACAAACCTTCGGGTTATATGGGGTCTCGGCGGCGCTGGCGACGCTTGCTGCAATCTCCGTGCTGACAATGGTATTGCCGAACTATACGACGACGACGCCGGGCCCGGCCTACAGCCGCAGCCAGCTGGCCTTCATTGCCACGGTGTCGCTGGTTTTGTATGGAACATTCGTTCTTGTCCAGACCGTGCGTCACCGCGAGTACTTTCTTCCCAAGATCGTCGACGGAACCGAAGAGGTAAGCGTGGCGGTGCCGCCGGCAAAAATGGCGGCGATCAGTGCGGCGCTGCTGCTCGCATGCCTGATAGGTGTCGTATTGCTTGCGAAATCGCTGTCGCCGACGCTTGAAGCGGTGCTGGCCAGGATCGGCGCGCCAAAGGCGCTCCTGGGCATCATCATCGCCGCGATAGTCCTGCTACCCGAAAGCATCGCCGCTTATCAAGCCGCCAGGGCCAACCGGCTCCAGACCAGTCTCAACCTCGCATTGGGCTCGGCCCTGGCCAGCATCGGCTTGACCATCCCTGCAGTTGCGATAGTCTCATTGGTGACCGGATGGACGCTTTCCCTCGGTATCGATGCAAAATCCACCGTCCTGTTGCTGCTGTCGCTCGTCGTCGCAACGCTGTCGCTAGGCACCGGACGCACGACCGTCATGCAGGGCACCGTGCACCTGGTGATTTTTGCGGTCTATCTGTTCACGACCATCGTCCCCTGAGCGCGTCGGGGCTTGCGCCGTCTCGCACGATGCGCAAGCCAGTCGTGGCGGACGCGACGGCGTGCCAATCGATGGTTTGCATTTGCCTGGCGCATTGCAACTGCGCCGGGACGGTCAGCGTAGCGTTAGCCGAAACGGAAGGCGGAAATTGCGGTCTCGAGCACCAGCTCGCTGTAGATGCGCTCGCCAACCGCCTGCGAGGCACCTGCGGCGACCATGAGGGGCAGCAGGTGTTCTTCCCGGGGATGCGCGAAGCGCCCGCCAGGCGCGCCGGCCCAGCCGGCCAGTGCTGCGGCGCGTCGTGCACCGTCCTGGCAAACGGCGTCGAGTAGCCACTCATCGAACGCCTGTGACGGCGCGGTCGAACGCGCATCGCCATAGCCACGCATGTTGTGAAAGCTCATGCCGGAGCCGATGATCAGGACGCCTTCATTTCTGAGCGGCGCCAGGGCGCGTCCCGCCTGCAGATGCAGTGCAGGATCGAGATCCCTGTCGACCGACATTTCGATCACTGGAATATCGGCGTCAGGAAAAGCAACTTTCATCGGTACGAACACGCCATGATCGATGCCACGCGTCGCATCGATTGCGGCCACCAGACCTGCATCTTCGAGCAGCCGCACGGCGCGTGCCGACAGTTCGGGCGCACCCGGTACGTCGTAGCGAATCTGATAGGTCTCTGCAGGAAAGCCATGGTAGTCGTAGAGCAGGGACGGGCGTCCGGCACCGGTGAAGGCGAACCCGGCAGTCTCCCAATGCCCCGAAACGACGATGATCGCCCGGGGTCGTTCAGGAAGCAGATGAACGATTTCGCCGAGGAACGCCCCCATGCCGGTCCAGACATGGTGGGGGTCCGGCATGAAGAAACAGGGGCCGCCCCCGTGGGGGATGAACAGGGCAGGCTGTGGCGTGGCGGGCATGGGAAATTTCCTTTGTTTGGTCGGGTCAAGGCCTGGCGCGCCAGGCGCATCAAGGCGACGCCTGGCGTGGCGAATCCGCACGCGGTCGTTGCGCCGATGCCGGCAGCAGGCCGCACGGATTTCTCCGTATCGAGCCGGTGTCGGCCGGACACGGTCTGGCGTGCACGGTAGCGACACCGCTATTGGCAACGCTGCAGGCGCCAGGCAATCCGCGAGCATAGAACACATGCGTGGTCTGCGCCACCGACGATGTGCCGCGTCGCGACAATCCTGCATCCGGCTCGGCAGTGCCGGCACTCGCATGCAGCGCGGGCATGCACGCGCGTGCTGGCCGAATTTGACACATGCCTTTGACCGGCCTGCGCCACGCTGTAGCACCACATCACATCGATGGATCGCTTGTGCCGCCGGCGCGGCATCCGCACCGTCAAGTCTGCCGGCACTTCTGCAAACCCGCGCCAGGCGCAAGCGAACTGTTCGACATCCGGTTTCAGTGGCATGCCTATTGCTCAATGCGGTCTGGTCACGACGGGCCACGGCCCGACCCGAAACGCGGATCAATTACATCTACAGGAGAGACGACATGAACATGGCCGACATCAGCAAGCTGGGCGTACCGAATCCATTCAAAGGGCGGTACGATAATTTCATCGGCGGCAAGTTCGTGCCACCGGTCAAGGGCGAGTATTTCGAAAACATCAGTCCGATAATCGGCAAGGCGTTTTGCGAGATCGCCCGCTCGACTGCGGAAGACGTGGAACTGGCGCTCGACGCCGCCCACGCGGCCAAGGCGGCCTGGGGCAAGACCTCGCTGGCGGAACGCTCGATCATCCTCAACAAGATCGCCGACAGGATGGAGGCGAACCTGGCGCTGCTGGCGACTGCCGAAACCATCGACAATGGCAAGCCGATTCGTGAAACCACCTTTGCCGACATTCCGCTGGCAATCGATCACTTCCGCTATTTCGCCGGTTGCATCCGGGCCCAGGAAGGCTCGGTCGCCCAGATCGATGCCAACACCTATGCCTACCATTTCCATGAGCCGCTCGGTGTCGTCGGCCAGATCATTCCGTGGAATTTTCCGATCCTGATGGCGGTCTGGAAAATGGCGCCGGCCCTGGCTGCCGGCAACTGCATCGTCCTCAAGCCGGCCGAACAGACGCCCGCCTCGATCATGGTCTGGATCGAGCTGGTGCAGGACCTGCTGCCACCGGGCGTACTCAACATCGTCAACGGCTTCGGTCTCGAATGCGGCAAGCCGCTGGCTTCCAGCAAGCGCATCGCCAAGATCGCCTTCACCGGCGAGACCGGCACCGGCCGGCTGATCATGCAATATGCCTCGCAAAACATCATTCCGGTCACGCTGGAACTCGGCGGCAAATCGCCCAACATCTTCTTTGCCGATGTCATGGACCAGGACGACGCCTACTTCGACAAGTGCCTGGAAGGCTTCGCCATGTTTGCGCTGAACCAGGGCGAGGTCTGCACCTGTCCGTCGCGGGTGCTGATCCAGGAGTCGATCTACGAGCGTTTCATGGAACGGGCAGTCAAGCGCGTCGCCGCCATCAAGCAGGGCAACCCGCTTGACGCCGCGACGATGATCGGCGCCCAGGCATCGCAGGAACAGCTGGAAAAGATCCTGTCGTACATGGACATCGGTCGCCAGGAAGGCGCCAGGCTGTTGATCGGCGGCGAGCGTACGACCATGTCGGGCGACCTCGCCGGCGGCTACTACGTGCAGCCGACGATCTTCTCGGGACACAACAAGATGCGCATCTTCCAGGAAGAAATCTTCGGGCCGGTGGTGTCGGTGACGACCTTCAAGGATGAAGACGAAGCCCTCGAAATTGCCAACGACACCCTGTACGGTCTCGGCTCGGGCCTCTGGACGCGCGATGGCTCGCGTGCATTCCGGGTCGGTCGTGCCATCCAGGCAGGACGGGTCTGGACCAACTGCTACCACCTGTATCCGGCACATGCCGCGTTCGGCGGCTACAAGCAGTCCGGCATCGGCCGCGAAAACCACAAGATGATGCTGGATCATTATCAGCAGACCAAGAACCTGCTGGTGAGCTACGACCCGAAAGCGATGGGTTTTTTCTAGGACGTTTTCTGCATTGCAGCGTGACCCGGTTCCGTGCGGCCGATGCCGCCGGGACCGGTTTTTGTACGTCCAAAAACAAGGATAAAAATGGCATCCACCGAAGTGCTGCGGGTCACCGCAACGCCGGCCGCGCTGGCCTTGCTCGAGCAGTTACACGCGCGTTACGGCGCGCTGATGTTTTTCCAATCCGGCGGTTGCTGCGATGGCAGCGCGCCCATGTGCTACCAGCACGGCGAATTTATGATCGGCCAGTTGGACGTGTTCCTGGGGCTGATCGGATCGACCCCGTTCTACATGGGCGGCGACCAGTTCGCCTACTGGCAGCATACCCAGCTCACCATCGATGTGGTCGATGGCATGGGCGGCATGTTTTCGCTCGATAACGGCACCGGCAAGCGGTTCCTGACCCGTTCCCGCCTGTTTGACGACCAGGAAAACGTGGCGCTGGCAGGGCAGCGTCTCGCCTACGGCGTCCAGTGACCTGCGGCGGCATCCGGGTGGCCGCAGTCGGGGCATCCGGCATGCCATGTCCCTGCCGGCTGCCTGCCCGCGAAAGCCTGCCGCACCCGGCTTCATGTGAACTATTGGGACAGTTGGTGAGCGGAATTGACGCACTCGAAGCGGCACTTTAAACATTGCATCCAAAAAACTGCTGGCACGCCCATTGCGTTGGCAGTCAGCGAGTTCGGCGCAGTCGAAGCCGGCACTCAATTGAAAAAAACCAACGGAGGAAGACATGAAGAAAAAACTATCAAGCGTGCTGATCCTGGCCGCATTTGCTGCGAGTCCGGCGCTGCATGCCGCAGGCGTGACGGACGCCATGATCGAGAACGACGCCAAGTCGGGCAACGATATCCTCAGTTACGGCATGGGCACCCAGGGCCAGCGCTATTCGCCGCTCACGCAAGTCAATTCGAAGACGGTGGCCAGGCTGGTGCCGGCATGGTCGTTCTCCTTTGGCGGTGAAAAGCAGCGCGGCCAGGAATCGCAGCCGATGATCCACAACGGCAAGATGTTCGTCACGGGTTCCTATTCGCGCATCTATGCGCTCGACGCCAGGACCGGCGCCAAGCTCTGGAAGTACGAGCACCGTCTGCCTGAAGGGATCATGCCTTGCTGCGACGTGGTCAACCGCGGCGCTGCGCTCTACGGCAACCTGGTGATCTTCGGCACGCTCGATGCGCAACTGGTGGCGTTGAACCAGGACACCGGCGAAGTCGTCTGGAAAGAAAAGATCGACGATTATGCAGCGGGCTATTCGAATACGGCAGCGCCCCTGATTGCCAAGGGCCTGTTGCTCACCGGTGTGGCCGGCGGCGAGTTCGGCGTGGTCGGGCGCATCGAGGCGCGCAATCCGCTGACCGGCACCATGGTCTGGAGCCGGCCGACCGTCGAAGGCCACATGGGCTACAAGTACGACAAGGATGGCAAGAAGACCGAGACCGGCATTTCCGGCACCACCAACAAGACCTGGCCGGGCGAGCTGTGGAAGACCGGCGGCGCTTCGACCTGGCTGGGCGGCACCTATGACGCCAAGACCGGCATGGCTTATTTCGGCACCGGCAATCCATCGCCATGGAACAGCCACCTGCGTCCTGGCGACAACCTGTTTTCCTCGTCGACCGTTGCCGTCGACGTGCTGACAGGCGACATCAAGTGGCATTACCAGACCACGCCGCACGACGGCTGGGATTATGACGGCGTCAACGAATTCATCACTTACGAGCAGAACGGCAAGCGGCTCGGCGGCAAGGCCGATCGCAACGGCTTTTTCTATGTGATGGATGCGACCACCGGCAAGCTGGAAAACGCTTTTCCGTTCGTCAAGAAGATCACCTGGGCAACCGGCATCGACCTGAAAACCGGTCGTCCGAACTTCGTCGCCGCCAATCGTCCGGGCGACCCGACCAAGGGCGCCGATGCCGCCAAGGGCAACACCGTGTTTTCGGCGCCGTCCTTTTTGGGCGGCAAGAACCAGCAGCCGATGGCGTACAGCCCGAAGACCAATCTCTTCTATGTGCCGGCAAACGAATGGGGCATGGAGATCTGGAACGAACCGGTGAGCTACAAGAAAGGTGCTGCCTATCTCGGCGCCGGCTTCACCATCAAGACCTTGAACGACGACTACATCGGCGCACTGCGCGCGATGGACCCGGTCACCGGCAAGATCGTCTGGGAAATCAAGAATCCTGCCCCGCTCTGGGGTGGCGTCATGACCACGGCCGGCGACCTGGTGTTCTACGGCACGCCCGAAGGCTTCCTGAAAGCGGTCGACTCCAAGACCGGCAAGGAAATGTGGAAGTTTCAGACCGGCTCGGGCGTGGTGGCGCCGCCGGTGACGTGGATGGATGGCGATACGCAGTACGTGTCGGTGGTCTCCGGCTGGGGTGGCGCAGTGCCTCTGTGGGGTGGCGACGTAGCCAAGAAAGTGAACTACCTGGAGCAGGGTGGCTCGGTCTGGGTGTTCAAGTTGTCCTCGAAATAAACAGCAACGATGCCGCTGCCCGTGGCGGCGGCGGGGGCGCTGCAATCCGGCGCCTTGTCTGACCAGAGCGGGACAATCAACCAGCGGCGATGCCGCTGGTTTTTTCAGTTAACGGACTTGGTATCCGGTCAGCACCATCTCGACACTGCCGCCGCTGAAGAAACTGGTCTCGATGTTTTCCAGGCGGACCAGCTTCACCAGGCCGACGCCCTTGCAATACCATTCGGTCGTGGTGATCGGAACCTTGCGAAAGCCGCTTACCGGATCGGCATAGATCGTCAGGTCGGCGCGTCCGACCACGCGGGCGCACGCGCTGAAACGACCGGCCGGCACCTCGACGGCTTCATCGACGCTCTCGACCGTATAGGTCATCGTCACCGGCTTGACAAACTTCATCTCGCGCGGGAATTCGTTCTTGCGCAGGATCGCGTAGGCCACGGTCGGCGCAGCCCAGTTCGCGCCAACCGTCAGTGGCAGTTTCAGCACCGTGCGCGGCACCGCATCGGCCACCGGAAAATCCTGCAGGTCGGTGCGCTGGGCAATGCGCACGATCTCGCGCGGGCTTGCCTGCAACAGGTATTCGACACCGATGTTGCCGCTGGTTTCGGTGCGGCGCGTCTGCACGGGGGCGCCGTTGTAGATGCCTTGGCCAGTCACGCGAATGCTCTGCGTGCTGCGCCTGACCGCGCCATCGGTGTCGGTCGTTATCTGATAATTCCAGCTCGCACCCGCGTTCAGCGGAAACCAGGCCGGCTCGGGCGACGTGCGGCTGCAGGCGGCGCATAGCGTTGCCGCGCACAGCATGAGCGCGTAGGGCGGCTGCAGCCTGCCGGCGGCTCGGCGCAAGGGGCGCATGCTCATTTCTCCGGCAGCTGCGGCGCCGGCGCATCGGTGATCCTGATTTTCACCGTCGGGTCAGCGGCGCTGCGCAGCCACGAGCCGTTCCTGCCGCCGGCCGGCGCCTCGGTCGAGCCGATCTGGCTGATGCCCTGGCGGTTCTTCTTCATCGCTTCGTTCAGGATCGCATGCAGCGGCTTGCCATAGGCCAGACGGAAGGCGCGCGGCTCGGCCACCGGATGGCCGCCTTCGACGCCGTTGACCCAGATGAAGATCGCGCCCTTGTTGTTGCGCCCCTTGTCGGGTTCTTCCACCACGGTGGCCAGCAGGACGAATTTTTCCGGCAGGCCGGTTGCCGCCGGCCAGCCTAGCATGCCGTCGAAGGTGGATTCTGCAAGGAAGTAGGAAGCGGTGACGACAGCGATCATTGCCAGCTTGAGCGCGCGCGGCCAGCGCGTGGCCAGGCACAGCACCAGCAGCAGGAAGGAGATCGCCACGTAGGCGAGCGTCAGAAGTAGAGGTGTATTGTTCATGCAGGCTCGACGATAGTCTTCGGTAAGGTGTTGATGTTGCCCACGCCGCCATCGGCGTCGACGGTGAACCGGACAGCGGTGCGCTCGGCGCCCTTGGCCGGCAGCGAGACGCTGCCGTAGAAAATCACTTCTGCCACCGGATTGACCTTGACCACCGAGACGGTCGCCTCGACCGGCTTGCCGTTGCGGCTTTCGTAGTAGAACGCATTGACCGTGTATTCGCCGGCGCCGAAGCCGCGCAGGGTGACGACTTCCTGGTTCAGCGGATTGATCACTTCGCGGCCGTTGACCAGCATGGTGTCGCCGACCAGGCCGCGGTCGTCGCGGTCCAGGTGCATCAGGCCGGCTTCGCGCTGGCGAAACCACACGGTGTTGCCGGCCGGGTCCTGCACCCAGCAATCGATGTCGTTCGGGTCCATGTCCGGCCAGGTCAGGGTGATGATGAATTCCGCCTTGGCCGGCACGTCGCCGGCTTTCTTTGCCTTCGGATTCATGGCCAGCAGCGCGACGATGAAACAGAACACGAACGCGATCAGGATATTGAAGAGCATGTCGTAGAACGGATCGACATCCGTCTCGCGCGACTTGCGCCCGAGCGCCACGCTAGCGCCCGCCGGCTGGCATGCCGGTCTCTGCAAGGTGCAGGGCGTCGGCCAGGATGGCGTCAGCGCAGCGGTCCAGGCTCACCAGCTGGAAGCCCAGGATGATGTTGCCGACCAGCCCGACGGCGGTCGTCAGCAGCGCCACGCCGAGGCCGCCGGTCAGGCTTTTGAGGAGCGTCTGCGTCTGGCTCGGATCGAAGCTCTCGATCTGCGCGATCTGCAGCGCCAGGATCGAAAAGCCGATCACCTTGCCCAGCAGGCCCAGCTTGATCAGGATGCCGTTGACCCACCAGGCGCTCTCGCCGGGGCCGTGCAGGCGCTCTGCCAGCACGCTGGTGAGCTGGGCGTTTTCGAAGTCGTTGCGGGCACGCTTGGCGGCCACCGCCGCAAGGTAGTCCGTGGTGTGGCGTCCGACCGCCTCAGCCGGCGCGGCGGCCGGTGCGTGGCCGTCGGGCATTGCAGACGCCTGCGCCATCCATTGCGCCAGCGCCCGGCGCTCCTCGCCCAGGAACCGGCAGCGCCAGCCGCACCAGAGCGTGGCGCCGGCGAATAGGGCGATGATCAGCAGGGTGATGCCGGTCGGGTCGGCGGTCTTCAATGTCGACCAGACCTCGTGACGCGCCAGCAGCATGGCAACCCAGGCCAGCAGGCCGACGAAGGCACACCATTGCAGCAGCAGCGCGTCGGGCGCCGGCGCAAGCGCGCGGCAAGCAGGCCCGGGCGCGCGCCGGGAGGCCGGCAGGCGCCAGAAGCGGGTGGCCGCAGGAAGGAGGTCAGGCTGCTGTGGCATGGCAGGCGCAGGTGGATGAAAATCTGGCTGTTGCAAGACGCGTGCCGCCCCGGCGTCGATCTGCCGATGCCGGTGTTACTGTCGGCGTCACTGTCGGTCATGCAGCGCCACCGCGCCCGTCCGGCGCCAGTGCAGCAAACGCTACTACGACGTGCCGGCCAGCTTGCGGTAAATGGTGTTGCGCGAGATGCCCAGCGCACGCGCCGTTGCCGCGACGTTGCCGTCATGGGCTTTCAATGCCGCCTGGATCACCGACAGTTCGGCTTCATCCAGCGTCGTATAGGTGGCGCCCGGCGCGCCCTCGGGCATGCCGACAGCCTGGACCCTGGTTTCCCAGCCGCCGGCGGCGTCTTCCAGAAAATCGTCGGGCAGGTGTTCGCGGCGGATCTCGCCATCGCTGTCGGCCATGACGAGCGCGGTGCGCAACAGGTTGTTGAGCTGCCTGAAATTGCCTGGCCAGGCATGCGCCTTGAAGAGCGTCATGATCTCCGGCGCGATCCGGTACCGCACGCCGCGCGATTCGGCGACCAGCAGCTTGTTGATGACGACTTCGAGATCGGTGCGGTCGCGTAGCGGCGGCAGTTTCACAACCAGGCCGTTCAAACGGTAGTACAGGTCTTCCCGGAAGGTTTTCTGCGCGATCATCTCGCGCAGGTTGCGGTTGGTCGCGCAGGTCAGCGCGACGTTGACCGGAATCGACCGGGTGCTGCCCAGCGGCGTGACCATGCGCTCCTGCAGCACGCGCAGCAGCCGCGCCTGCAGGTTGAGCGGCATGTCGCCGATTTCGTCGAGAAACAGGGAGCCGCCGTTGGCCTGCAGGATCTTGCCGATGCTGCCTTTCTTGCGGGCGCCGGTGAAGGCGCCTTCCTCGTAGCCGAACAGTTCGGACTCGATCAGCGTCTCCGGTATCGAGGCGCAGTTGACGGCAACGAAAGGCCCGCTCTTGCGCGGCGAATCGTTGTGGATCGCCTGGGCCAGCAATTCCTTGCCGGTGCCGGTCTCGCCGGTGATCAGGATCGCGATGTCGCGTCCGCTCACGCGGTTGACCTTGTCGATGACGGCTGCCAGCTGGGCGTCGCCGGTATTGAGATAGCGCAGCGACGAAAGTCGTGCCGCCGAGCTCGGCTCGAGCGGTTTGTCAACTATCGTGGCGGGCGCCGCGCCCAGCGGACGCGCCGCCGCCATGGCATGCGAGAACGAATCGTCGGCGGCGCGCAGGTCGGCGCGGGCATAGACCCGCACGCCGTTGTGCAGGCAAAGATTGAGCAGGCCGGGCGAGGCGGTGCGGTAATGGTCGAACAGCCCCGACAACGGCAGGCCGAGCAGGGAGCCGAAGGTATGCGACTGCAGCGCCGACAACGACAGGCCGAGCTGGAACAGGCCGCTGCGGCTGGCCGAGAGAAAGCGCCCACCGCGGCTGAAACTGACCAGTCCTTCCATGAGCGTGCCGATGAATTCGGGCCGGCTGTGAAAGTGCAGGGTGATGGCATCGTGGAAGGTGGCTGAGAACAGCTGATTCTCGATCATCTGGGCCGACATGCGCACCAGCGCCATGGTGTGCTTGTGGAAGTCGCGCTGGTCGCCGGTGACGTCGAGCACGCCGATGACGTTGCCGTTGACGTCGAAGATCGGCGCGGCCGAGCAGGTCAAAAAACGGTTGGCTTCCAGGTAGTGTTCGCCGCCATGCACCGTTGTCGGCACCCGCTCGGCAATCGCGGTGCCGATGGCGTTGGTGCCCTTGCTTTCTTCGGACCACGCCACGCCGGGCGAGAGCGCGACCCGGTTTGCCTTCTGCAGGAAATCATCATCGCCCAGCGTCTGGATGATGAGGCCGTTGACGTCGGTCAGGATCACCATGTTGTGGGTGTTGATGATCTGCTCATAGAGCGTCTCCATCACCGGCAGGGCGTGCGCGTGCAGCACCCGGTTCTGGTCGAGGAGGAGCGAGAGGTCGCTGCGGCCAAGGGGGCTGAAGTCGGGGCGGGCGCTGCGGGCTATGCCGAAGGCGGCCGATCGTTCGTGGGCTTTATGAATCATGTTCATGATGTCGTCGCACGAAGCATGCCTGTCGAATCAGGCAGGACGAGGGGAAGCGCGCGTGCAGTGCTCATGGTGGGCGATCGCCGATGGCGTGCGCTTGCGGCCCTTGCTGCCGGCAAAACACGACCGTTTCGGCTTTCTGTCTCTGATAGTTTTTGTACCGAAATATTACACTGTACCGAATTGAGACGCCGGTTTTTTGCTACCCGGGTGAAATCTTCGGGCATGCAACTTGCTGCCAGCCACAGCATCGCAAACAACCGAAACAGGCTCGCCTTCATGAACAATTCCCGCTTACTCAAGATCGTCTCGACCGTCGCTGCAGCGACCGCCGCCCTGGCACTGTGCGGCGCCGCGATGGCGCATGGCGACGTCACGCCCCAGGCGGTCGACACCAAAAGCCTGGCGCCGGTCGGCAAGGAATGGGCCGCCGAAAATCCGTACCGCGGCAATGCCGCCGCAATCAGGGTCGGCAGTTCCGCCTATGGCCAGAACTGCGCGCGCTGCCATGGCCTGGGTGCGGTGTCCGGCGGCATTGCGCCGGACCTGCGCCTGCTCGACCGTGACTGCATGCCATTGCAGGACGAAAAGAAGAAGGAAGCCTGTTTCAAGGAAAACGACCAGTATTTCCTGACCACGGTCCGGCATGGCAAGGTGCGCAACGGCGCGGTCTACAT
>JANXSS010000241.1 GCA_025356535.1 Herminiimonas sp. | reverse complement strand
CGAGCCGGTGGAAGACGCCGGCCAGGTGATGTCGCGCATGTGCGACATCATCATGATCCGCACGTTTGGCCAGGAAATCATCGAGCGCTTCGCCAGCCATTCGCGCGTGCCGGTCATCAACGGCCTGACCAACGAATACCATCCCTGCCAGGTGCTGGCCGATGTCTTCACCTTCATCGAACATCGCGGACCGATCGCCGGCAAGACGGTCGCCTGGATCGGCGACGCCAACAACATGCTGTATTCCTGGCTGCAGGCCGCCGAAGTGTTCGGCTTCCACTGCAACGTCTCCACGCCGAAGGGCTACGAGATCGACCACAGGCTGATTTCGCCCTCCAACCGCAACTTCACCCTGTTCGCCCAGCCCGCCGACGCCTGCGCCGGCGCGCACCTGGTGTCGACCGATGTCTGGACCAGCATGGGATTCGAAGCAGAGAAGGCGGCACGCATTGCGGCATTCGACGGCTGGATCGTCGACGCGGCAAAGATGGCGCGGGCGCAGCCGGACGCGCTCTTCATGCATTGTCTGCCGGCGCACCGCGGCGAGGAAGTCAGCGCCGACGTCATCGACGGCCCGCAATCGGTGGTCTGGGACGAAGCCGAAAACCGCCTGCATGTGCAGAAGGCGCTGCTCGAATACCTGGTACTGGGCAAAGTTGCCTGACATGCGAAAATTTCCCGCAGGTGCCGCGCCGCTGGTGTTTGCCGCACTGATGTCCTGCGTGATGGCGTTCATCGTCACGTCGGTCGTCACTTTCGTCAATACCGGCATGGACGCCGGTTTCGTCCGGCGCTGGCTGCACGCTTTCCTGGTCGCCTGGCCGATTGCCGCCACCTGCATCCTGGTTTTTCGTCCGCATGTGCAGCGCCTCGCCAGCCGGCTGGTCGCTTCCTGATCCGCCCGCCCGCTTCTCCGTCTTCAACCTTCAGCAAGCAGAAACCATGTCAACCATTCTCCAGTCCGTTCCCGTCAACGAAAAAGTCGGCATCGCCTTTTCCGGCGGCCTCGATACCAGCGCCGCCCTGCACTGGATGCGCCAGAAGGGCGCGATTCCCTATGCCTACACGGCTAACCTGGGCCAGCCGGACGAGCCGGATTACGAGGAGATACCGAAAAAGGCGACGCTGTATGGCGCCGAACAGGCGCGCCTGATCGATTGCCGCGAACAGCTGGCCGCCGAAGGCATTGCGGCGCTGCAGAGCGGCGCCTTCCACATCTCGACTGCAGGCGTGACGTATTTCAACACCACGCCGCTCGGGCGCGCCGTGACGGGCACGATACTGGTGGCGGCGATGGCCGAAGACAATGTCGACATCTGGGGTGACGGCTCGACCTTCAAGGGCAACGACATCGAGCGCTTCTACCGGTACGGTTTGCTGGTCAATCCGGCGCTGCGCATCTACAAGCCCTGGCTCGACGACCGCTTCATCTCGGAGCTCGGCGGGCGCCGCGAAATGTCGGAATTTTTGATCGCGTCCGGCTTCGACTACAAGATGTCGGTCGAAAAAGCGTACTCGACCGACTCCAACATGCTGGGCGCAACCCATGAGGCGAAAGACCTCGAGCACCTGAGCAGCGGCATGCAGATCGTCGAACCGATCATGGGCGTCGCCTTCTGGCGCGACGATGTCGAGATCAAGCGCGAGGAAGTGCGCATCCGTTTCGAGGAAGGCCGGCCGGTCGCCATCAACGGCGTCACCTACGACAGCCTGGTCGACTTGCTGCTGGAGGCAAACCGCATCGGCGGGCGCCACGGCATCGGCATGAGCGACCAGATCGAGAACCGCATCATCGAAGCCAAGAGCCGCGGCATCTACGAAGCCCCCGGCCTGGCGCTCCTGTTCATCGCCTACGAACGCCTGGTCACCGGCATTCACAACGAAGACACGATCGAGCAGTACCGCGACAGCGGCCGCCGGCTCGGACGCCTCCTGTACCAGGGCCGCTGGTTCGATCCGCAGGCGATCATGCTGCGCGAAGCCGCGCAGCGCTGGATCGCCCGCGCGATTACCGGCGAAGTCACGATCGAACTGCGGCGTGGCAACGATTACTCGATCCTGAATACCGAGTCGGCCAACCTCACCTATCATCCGGACCGGCTGACGATGGAAAAGGGCGACGGTGCCTTCACGCCGCAAGACCGCATCGGCCAGCTGACGATGCGCAACCTCGACATCGTCGACACCCGCCACAAGCTCGGCATCTACAACAAGGCCGGCCTGCTGGCCGCCAATCCGTCGGTTTCGCTGCCGCGCCTTGGCAAGGTCAACGAGAACGACAGCGACCTTTGATCAACGCCATCTGCTTCATCAATTCCATCAACTTCATCGCCCCATCGGACAGGACATCATGAGCAAGCAATTCGACCAGGTCAGCATCGTCAAGCAAGCGAACATCTATTTCGACGGCAAATGCGTTTCACACACGGTGCTGTTCCCGGACGGGACCAAAAAAACCCTCGGCGTGATTTTCCCCTCTTCGCTGACCTTCAATACGGGCGCGGCCGAAGTCATGGAACTCAATGCGGGCAAATGCCGCATTCGCCTGCAGGGTGAAACCGGCTGGGTAACGTATGAAGCCGGTCAACGCTTCAGCGTCGCCGCCAATTCCAGTTTCGATATTGAAACCATCGAGCTTCTGGACTATGTTTGCCACTTCGAGTAATCAGGCTGCAGACCTGGCAACGCTTCGGCTGTTGCCGCCGGCCATAGCGAAGCGCATCTTCAGCGCATCGTGACGGAGCCTTAAACGATGATCGGCTCCGGCTCCAGCGTCACCCCGAACCGCCGCGCGACATCCTCCTGAATCGCGTTGGCCAGGCGCAGGATGTCGGTGCCGGTGGCATGGCCTCGATTGATCAATACCAGCGCCTGTTTGTCATAGACACCTGCAGCGCCCATCGACTGCCCTTTCCAGCCGCACTGATCGATCAGCCAGCCGGCAGCCAGCTTGTAGCTGCCGTCGGCTTGCGCAAAACAAATCAGACCGGGCCATTGCGCCAGCAGTCGCTGCCGGTGTGCTGCCGATACCAGCGGATTCTTGAAAAAACTACCGGCATTGCCGATCCGTGCCGGGTCGGGCAACTTGCGTGAGCGGATGGCAACGATTGCTTCGCTGATGCGAGCGGGAGTGATCGTCGCGCTTGCGGGCGGCAGCGACGATTTCTGCGGCGTATTTTGCGGCATGTCTTGCTGAATGTCCTGCTGCATTTTCCGTAATTCCTGCTGCAGTTCAGCATATTGCACCTGCGCCTGCCAAACAACCGGCAATCCGAATGTCACATCGATGATGACGGCGCGTTGCCGCAGGTGATGCTTGAAGACGCTGTCGCGATAACCGAAGCGGCACCCGGCCCGGTCAAGGGTGATGACGGCGTCGGTGTCGAAATCGTAATAACGGACGCTTTCGATCAGCGACCCTGCTTCCACGCCATAGGCACCGATGTTTTGAATCGGGCTCGCGCCAACGCTGCCGGGGATGAGCGAAAGGTTTTCCAGCCCGCCAAATCCGTGCGCCAGCGTCCATTGCACCAGGCCATGCCAGGGTTCGCCGGCGGCGGCACGCACGCTGACCGTGTGTCCGGTACGACCGACGACATCAATCCCCTTGTTTGTCATGTGCAACACCAGGCCGGGAAAGTCGCGGGTCAAAACCAGGTTGCTGCCGCCGCCCAGTATCAAACGGGGTAGCGCTGCCAATCGGGAATCGAGGCGCACCTGAGGCAGCATGGCGGGATCGGTGACCGATAAATAGGCCTTGGCGACCACATCGATGCCGAAAGTATTGAACTTCAGGAGTGAGAAATCGTGTTCGACGGGAAGGGGTGATTGCATGGCGGAGCGATTATAGTCTGCGTCCGGCGCGATACCCTGGAAATACGGCGTGGTTTTCTTTTAAAATCGGTATTGTATTTACCAATGGCGGCCGGGCCGGTATTGCCCCGTTGGCTATGGATTCCAACGATCTGTCGCAGCATTTTCCCTCTCGTTCATCGTTGCATTGCAGTTACAAAAAAAGGAATTTTTCATGCCATCGTTTGACGTCGTATCAGAAGCCAATCTCGTGGAAGTCAGAAATGCCGTCGACCAGGCCGGCAAGGAAATCGGCACCCGCTTCGATTTCAAGGGCAGCGATGCCCGCGTCGAACAGAAGGAGCGCGAGCTGACCGCGTATGCGGACTCCGACTTCCAGCTCAGCCAGGTCCGCGACGTGCTGACCAACAAGCTGGTCAAGCGCAATGTCGACGTGCGCTTTCTCGACATCGGCAAGATCGAAAAAATCGGCGGCGACAAGGTCAAGCAGCTCATCAAGATCAGGAACGGCATCGAAGCCGATGCCGCCAAGAAGATCGTGCGACTCGTCAAGGACAGCAAGATGAAGGTGCAGGCCAGTATTCAGGGCGAAGCCGTGCGCATCACCGGCGCCAAGCGCGACGATCTGCAGGCGGCCATGGCGATGCTGCGCAAGGACGTCGCCGACCTGCCGCTGGAATTCAATAATTTCCGGGATTGACGCCGGACCGTGAAGCCAGGCGAAAAATAAGTTCGATATCGCACAGACGTTTCGCACGGGCGTGCCTATTCTTTCCTTTTTACCAACCGGTTGCGCTGCCCGCTCTGCGCTGTCATTCCAAGAGGAACCCCGTCATGTCAAGCAAGGAAGAATCGCATCCGACCCTGTGGCAAAAAATCGAGCATGTGCGCGTCGGCATGCTGACCACGACCGGACCCGGCGGCGCCCTCTACAGCCGGCCGATGTCGAACCAGCAGGTCGACGCCGACGGCGTGCTGTGGTTCTTCGTCTCCGACGAGGCCGAAGTGTCGAAACAGATCGTCGCCAGTCCGAGCGTCAATGTCAGCTTCGCCGCGCCCGAGGACAGCCTGTACGTTTCCGTGGCCGGCAAGGCCGGCCTGGTCAAGGACAAGGAAAAGATCACGGCAATGTGGAATCCGATGGTCAGCGCCTGGTTTCCCAAGGGCGCCGAAGATCCGCATGTGGCGCTGATCCGCGTGGAGATCGACTCTGCCGAATACTGGGACTCCGACAAGAGCCGCATGATGCAGCTGCTTGCGATGGCCAAGGCGGCGGTGACAGGCAAGCCGCCGACCGGCATCGGCGAACACAAGAAGATCGTGCTGTGACAGACGCCTGCCACGCATGAGCCGCTACCTGTTTGCCTATGTCGCCACGGCACTGGCTTTTTGTGCGCTCGACTTCGCGTGGCTCGGGCTGGTCGCGCCGGCCTTCTACAAGGCACAGCTCGGCCCGCTGTTGCTGGCCAAGCCTAACCTGGCGCCAGCCCTGATTTTCTATGTACTATATGTCGCGGGACTGGTGATTTTCTGTGTCATGCCCGGCGTCGAAGCAGCTTCATGGCTAAAGGCCGGCGCCCTCGGCGCGCTTTTCGGCCTGGTCGCCTACGCCACCTATGACCTGAGCAACCTGGCCACGCTCAGGGACTGGACCACCCGGCTCAGCATTGTCGACATGTGCTGGGGCAGCGCGGCTTCGGCTGTGGCAGCAACTTTCGGTTACTTTGGAACGCAATTCATGGGCCGCGCGCTGCATTGACCGGCGGCCGGCCCGATCGTCCGTAGCGCTCGTTACGGATGTCCGTTTCTCTGACGCGCTTTGCGCGGCCCCACATCAAAATATTGCCATATTGTATTTCTCCGATGATCTTGTGATGCGCTGGTTACAAGTTTCCACTCACAAACTTTCAAAACGGATATATACTCCCGGTAGCATTTTTGACCTCATAGCACTACTAGCGACTTGAAAGAAGCCACCACGCGCTGAAAATGGCGCTTATGCGTACCAGAATTTTTGGTTTCTTTGACTTTGTGCAACAGAAAATCCTTTTCCGATGCAAAAGACATGGACGGTCTGACAAGCACTGCAGTGACGACCGGCACCTCGTTGCTGTCACTGCAAGGGTTGATCAGAACGGCTGCGGTAGCGGAACTGGCCCTGGCTTTGGCTTGCTTTTCAGTAACCTATATGCTCCTTCACGCCACGAAACGTTGCGCCAACATTCGCTACAGCCAGTGCGGCATGATCCTGGCCGTCGTCATTTTTCTTTTTGGTGCAAGCCGCCTGTCGCTGCTGTCGAGTGGAAACCCGCTGCAGATGGTCGGGCTTGGCATCGACATTTTCGCGGCAATTGGCTGCATCGTCGCGGCCCTGCTGGTCAGGCGCATGACGCGCGACCAGGCGGCGGAGAGCCTGGCGCCTCTGCAGGGCGTCATCGCCCGCCTGGAGAGCGAGCTGATCGAGCGCAGCGATGCCGAACAGGCGTTGCGCCAGGCGCATGCCGAGCTGGAAGCGCGGGTCCAGGAACGCACCACCGATCTTTACAACCGCAACCAGCAGCTCTATTCGGAGATCGTCGAGCACAACCGGGTCGAGGCAGCGCTGCGCGAGACGCAACTGGTGCTCGACAGTGCACACCGGCTGGCGCTGTCGAATGCCGGCTTCGACCGCCACAAGATCTCCGCCGATCTGCTCGCCCTGCTGGCGGAAAACCATCCTTTCCCGACTTCCGCCATGCTGCGCGAAGACCGCCGCACCGGCCGCTTTCGCTGCATTGCATGGCACGGCACGGCATGCCCAACGACGGCCTGAGCACCTTCAATTTCGCCGAAGGCGTGCTCGCCCAGGTTGCCGCCAGCGGCCGCACCACCACGCTTGCCTGCCGCGACTTCACCGGCCTGCAGGGCAACGACAGCGAGCCCCTGGTGGAGGCGCTCATCGTGCCGGTGATGTTCGAAGACAAGTGCCTGAGCATCCTGGTGCTGGCCGGCACCAGGCGGTTCGAGCCGAGAGAAGTCGCCTTCGTCGAAAGCCTGCGGGTGCAGCTTGGCGTGGCGCAGCACAACCTGCTGCTGTACGTCGACAGCAAGCGGCTGGCCAACGAACTACACCTGCGCAACATCGAGATCGCCCAGAAGAACCTGCAGCTCGAGGACGTCAGCCGCACCAAGTCGGAATTCGTCGCCAACATGTCGCATGAATTGCGCACGCCATTGAATGCCGTGCTCGGTTTTACCGGCACCCTGCTCATGCGCCTGCCCGGCCCTCTCACCAACGACCAGGACAAGCAGCTGCGCACCATACAGTCGAGTGCGCGCCACCTGCTGTCGCTCATCAACGACCTGCTCGATGTCGAAAAAATCGAGTCTGGAAAAATGGCGGTCCATCTCGAACGCGTGGTACTGCAATCGGTGATCCGCGACGTCTTCGACACCTTGCAGCCGCAGGCGGCGCAAAAGGGCCTGGAGTTCCGCATGAGCCTGCCACAGGTCGACATTGCACTCGACACCGATCGCCGCGCGCTGAGCCAGATACTGCTCAACCTGCTCAACAACGCCATCAAGTTCACCGAAACCGGCCATGTCGCCGTGCGCCTCTCGCGCCGCCGCACCGGCGGGTTCGGCACCGTCGAGCTGATCGTCTCCGACACCGGCATCGGCATCGCGCCAGAGCGCCAGACCCTGCTGTTCCAGCCGTTCACGCAGCTCGATGCCGGTGCGAACCGGCGTTTCGACGGCACCGGCCTGGGCCTGTACCTGAGCCGGCGCCTCGCCGTCATGATCGGGGCAGAACTGCAATGCAAGAGCACTTACGGCAAGGGCAGCATCTTCACGCTTGCCCTGCCGGCGCCAAAATGACTGCGCACCTGTCCGCGCCGCCCTTGACGACGCCACCCTTCGCGGGCGACGCCGCATGAGCGCCCGCATCCTGGTCATCGAGGACAACAGCGCCAACATGGAACTGATGTGCTACTTGCTGCATGCCTACGGCCACGTGGTGCTGTCGGCCAGCGACGGGCTGGTCGGCTGCCGCATGGCCCGCACCGAAACGCCGGACCTGATCATCTGCGACGTCCACCTGCCGCGCCTGGATGGTTTCGGCGTGGTCACCGAACTCAAGCGCGATCTTTGCACGGCGATGGTGCCGGCGATTGCCGTGACGGCGCAGGCGATGGTCGGCGACCGCGACAAGCTGATGGAAGCCGGATTCGACGGCTACATCTGCAAGCCGATAGAACCTGAAATCTTTGTTGCGCAGGTCGATGCCTATTTGCCCGAATCCCTGCGATCGACGCTGCACCGCCCCGGCATGGACAGCCCGGCCTCCGCTACCTGACATGACGCCACCCCGAATGCGTCATGACCATCCGCTATCTATTTGCTTTTTACTGAAAGGCCACAATCATGGCAACCATACTCATCGTTGACGACAATGCGATCAATCGCTCCTTCCTGGTCACGCTGCTGGGCTACGCCGGCCATCGCCTGATCGAGGCTGCCGGCGGCGTCGACGGTCTGCGGCTGATGCATGCCGAGCATCCCGACCTGGTGATATCGGACATCCTGATGCCGAACATGGACGGCCATGAATTCGTCACCCGCATCCATGCCGATGCGGCGATTGCCGCCACGCCGATCATCTTCTATACGGCCGGGTATCACGAAACCGAAGCGCGGGCGATCGCGCAGTCCTGCGGCGTGCGCACGGTGCTGGCAAAACCGGCCGAACCGGAACTGATCCTGCGTACCGTCAGCGAGGCGCTCGGCCTGCCGGCCGGTCCGATTGCGGTGCCGCGACTGACGGTGCCGCCGTCTGAAGGCAGTCGCTTCAGCACCGTCGACAACCAGATGGCGGAGTACATGATCGAGCTCGAAAGCAGCACCGCGCTGATCGCCGGGCTGGTGGCCGATCCGGCCAACCTGCAGGTGTCGGCGCCGGAACGGGCCGTGGCGAACCAGCGACTGGCGGCATCGCTGGGCAATCTGCAGGCAGCCAGCGACCGCCTGGCGGCACTGGTGCAGATCAGCGCCAACGTTGCCGCAGAGAGCGTTGCAACCGTTGCAGATACGATGGACGAGCAGGCGCCCGTCCAGGCACCGGCGCCAGCATTGCGCGCTCGCCGGGCAGGCACGCCTGCAGAGCCGTTGCCGTCGTTCGAAGCGACCGCTTTCGGCCAGCACAACTCGCGCGAGCGGGTGAAGTTTCAGGCGCGCCTGGCAAAGTCGTTGCGCTTTGCCGGTTATCCGCACGACAGTCCGACCCAGCTTGCGCGTGAATTCAACTTCCGTTTTTCAGGTCGGCCGGTGACGATCCATGCCGCCCGCAAATGGCTGGTGGGCGAATCGATTCCGACCCAGGACAAGCTGCGCATCCTGGCGCAGTGGCTGGGCGTGACGGCGGAATGGCTGCGCTTTGGCGACACCGAGCAGGCCGGCACGCAGCAGAAGACGGTGCCCAGCTCCGAAGAGGGCAAGCTGCTTGCCGACCTGATGCTGCTGGACCCGTATCACCGCAAGCTGGCGCACGACTTCATCAACATGCTGGTGACAAAAAGCACGTCGGAAGCCGGTACCG
Source organism: Herminiimonas sp. (assembly GCA_025356535.1). GTDB lineage: Bacteria > Pseudomonadota > Gammaproteobacteria > Burkholderiales > Burkholderiaceae_D > JANXSS01. Next base: position 568 of record JANXSS010000241.1, on the reverse strand, counting down.
TGCGGCGCGCCGGCCGCGGCCGGCAGCCGAACGAAAAGATCAGGCTCGGGTAATCTTGCGGCGCTGGCGTACGCCGGCTGCAAGGTCGTCGAGCACCCTCAGGCTGTCGTCCCAGTTGATGCAGCCATCGGTGACCGACTGGCCGTAGGTGAGCGTCTTGCCCGGCACCAGGTCCTGGCGGCCGGCCACCAGGTGCGATTCCACCATCACGCCGACGATGCGTGCGTCGCCACCGGCGATCTGGCGGCTGATGTCGGCGCAGACCGGTATCTGGTTCTCGGGCTTCTTCGAGCTGTTGGCATGCGAGGCATCGACCATCAGGCGCGCCGACAGGCCGCTGGCGACGATGTCGCGGCAAGCCGCGTCCACGCTGGCGGCATCATAGTTCGGCGCCTTGCCGCCACGCAGGATGATGTGGCAGTCTTCATTGCCGTTGGTGGAGACGATGGCCGAGTGACCGCCCTTGGTCACGGAGAGAAAATGATGCGGCTGCGACGCCGCCTTGATCGCGTCGACGGCAATGCGGATGTTGCCATCGGTGCCATTCTTGAAACCGACCGGGCAGGAC